>JAISBH010000035.1 GCA_031266295.1 Oscillospiraceae bacterium
AGGATTTCCGGGTCGTAATGACGTTTGAACTGGCGGGGGAAGAATTGAGGGCGCGCGTTACGGTTGAGAATCATTGCGACGACCTACTGCGCGAGATCTGGTTCCCCTTCCTGTCGGGCGTTCGCGAGCTGGACAAACATACGCGTCATCATCTGTTGATCAACTATTCAACTGGGCTGATCATGGACGATCCGTATGTCAACCTGCCTCACTACGACGGGCAGACGTTCGGCAACCGTCCCGGCGGGCGGTTTTTCACCCATGGATTTGGCAAGTATCCGCTGCTGTATCCCGGGGTGTGCGCAATGCCGTGGATGGATTACTATGACGCGCGGCAGGGATGGTACTTGGGGTATCACGATCACGACACACCTTCGACAGGTCTGCTTATGCGGACGCGGGATGTGGAGGAAGATATCCAGCTAGGCTTTGTAAGGTACCCGATGATCCAGCCCGGCACACGCTGGGAAAGCGGCACGTTTGTGATTTGCGCGCATGAAGGAGACTGGCACGCTGGATCGAAACGGTATCAGGCGTTCGCAGCAGAGAAAATCGGCGTGACGCACGCGCCGGATTGGCTGCAGAACACGTCGGGATTCCACATCGTTTCCTGCATCGGACAAGACCGGGGGATCCATCACAGTTATAGTCATATCTATGAGACGTTCAAGGCGGACTGCGCGTCGGGCGTCGATTTGCCTCTCGTGGTATTCGGCTGGGTTAAAAGAGGCTTTGACAATGGCTATCCAGAGCTTGATCCCGACGAACGCATCGGCGGGGCGGAGGCGCTGCGCAGCGTGATCCGGCAGGTTCAGGTGGAAGGCGGCAAAGTGCTGCTGTATACACAAGGCCGCCTGATTGATATGTGCACAGATTTCTATAAACAGATCGGGCACGACTGCTGCTGCGTCAGCGAGGACGGCGTTCCCTACGTGGACGAGTATTCGTTCAATGCGGAGGCAACGATTTATCCGAACCGCTTGTTCGCGCTAAGCTGCCCTTCCACCAAGGCGTGGGAGGATCAGCTGAAAAAACAGATCGATATCGTGATGGATCTCGGCGCGGACGGCCTGCTGTATGACCAGATCGGCGCGGACCAAGCGTTCATTTGCTTCAATCCGGCGCACGAGCACGCGTCTCCGGATATGGCGTTTCACGGCAAGATTCAAATGCTGGAGAACCTACAACAATACGCCGCCGCGAAAAATCCCGGTTTCGCGATCATGGGCGAGCTGATCTGCGACGTTTTTTTACAGAAACTCGATATTACCCATGGATGGGAGACTCAGGACGGGCCGGATACGCCGCCTTATATGCACGTGTGCAGTGAAATATACCGATATACGTTCCCCAGCCACCGACCCTCATGCCGGATGGCGAGGACGCAGGCAGGTTATAACACCGCGTTTGTCAACGGCATGGCGTTGGAGCATTCCGACATGCGGCTGGGCAATGACGCAATCGTGCGGCACGCGGTCGATTTGCAGAAATTGCGCGCGCGACTGATGCCTTTCTTCAACAACAGCCGTTTTGTGGATGAGGACGGGCTGGTCAGCCAGCCGGAAGCAGTATTGGCGAAGCGATACGTAGGCGCGGACGGCACGGAAGGCGTTGCCATCGCCAACAACTCCGAAAAGCCGATGATCGCGCGCATCGCGCTGGCCGCACGGCCGGGCGGCAAAGCGACGTTGTACCGGCAGACGGGTTCACAGGAAGAAATCGTCGCGGAAGTCGGCGTATTCCATATCGAAATCCCCGGCTTGCAAGCGGCGTTTTTGATCATATCCCCCGAATCTACCCAATAATCCCTGGCGACCGGACAGAAAAGAAGGAGGAACGGGCATGAAACGGATCGTATCCCTGGTTTTAGGCGTCGGACTGCTGCTCAGTTTGCTTGGCGGCATCGCGTACGCGGAGGAAAAAACCTATGCGGAGCCTATTACACTGACATGGGCGCAGGCGGGCGTCAACGAAGGCGTCGATCTCACGGGCGACGCGTATGGCCAGTACTGGCTGAACAAATTCAATGTCACGCTGGACGTGATCCCCATGACGTTTGACGCGTGGGAAGAGCGGTTGCGCATCTGGATTAATTCTGGCGACATGCCGGATGTGGCTAACTTCAGCGCGTATCAGTACGGCGAACTGGTCGATTATGTGGATCAGGAACTGATTTACCGCCTGCCGGACGGCTGGCAGGATCGGTGGACGAACGTCTCCGCAGCGCAATCGTACGTTCCTGCGGCCAGCGCGATTGCGGACAACCTGGACGGCACCTATCTGTTGTTGCGCCCTGTTTTCTCGATCCACAAGCCCGCTGAAAAGCTCTCCTACCATACCTTGCTGTACATGCGCAAGGATTGGATGGAAGCGGTCGGCGCGGAACTGAAGGATACCTACACGATCGACGAGATCACCGAAATTGCCCGGCTCATCAAGGAAAATGATCCCGGTGCGCTGGGCGGCAACCTGCTCCCGATGTGCATTGAGACCACCAACATGGGCAACGTACTGCCCAAGAACATCTTCACCCATTCGGTCAACAACCCGTACTACCGGGGTGAGGAAGGCCGATACACTTGGGGCCCCGCCGACCCGCTCACACTGGAAGGCCTGAAAATCTACCAGATGTGGTACAAGGAAGGCCTGTTGGATCCTGAATTCTACACGCTGGAGAAATCCTTTGGCGACCAATATCGCTTCTACTATGAAGGCAATGTCGGCATCATCACGGCGGACGGCATGGCCGGCCGGATGAAGCTCTTCTATACCGAATTGGAGAACATTGAGCTGGATCCGGAAGCGTCGCTGCACATCGCGCAGCTGGTCGGCAACGATGGCAAATATCATCAGAACGAGCAAAGCAACTATTGGGCGTCCATCATCTTCTCCCCTACCATCAGCGACGCGAAGTTCGAGCGCGCGATGGACATGATCGATTTCTCGGCTAGCCTGGAAGGCCAGGAGTTGATCAACATGGGCTTCAAGGATGCTGACTGGACGGTGGACGAAAGCGGCGATTACGTCAATCTGCTGCCGGATCAGGGTTTCACGGGATTGGACAAGAAATACCCCTCGACGCAATCGCTCTGGGGCGGCATGTTGTGCCTGGGCGACGACTTCGCGTTCGTCAGCCCGTCGAATCCGAAGGAATTCCGCGATCTGGTGGCGAAGTTCTACGCACTGCGCGATGAACTGGGTCAAGACCCCGCCACGTTCCTCGACATCGACTGGGATATCGCGTTCTACAGCTCGCCCGTGATGTCGCAAGCGACCATGACGCTGGCGGACGAGTATGCGCAGCTGGTGCTGATGGATGGGGATCTGGAAGCGAATTGGAACAATTGGGTGAATGAAAAGATGCGCGTGGTACAGCCCGTGCTCGACGAACTGAACGAGAAATTTCCGCCGAAATGAGTGACGCCCACGCCGCGCATCGCGCGGGAAGCGAGATGTGACAAGGAACGCGGCCGATTTTCGGTCTCGTTCCCTTTTGGGGAATGTGGGGGCGTTACGGTGGGTGGTCTTTTCATATGAGTAAGCGTCAAAAGTACCCACGCCGCAGCAAGTGCTTATTCGCAAAACACAAACGTTATGTATTATCAAGTTTTGAAGGCCACGGCAGTCTGCCATGATGGTTTCATCACCAAATGAGTGAATGGACGAACCCTGGGGGAGTTGCAAATTCGTTGAACAAATCCGCGAATGGTTCGCGGAGAAGGTGTTTTCAGAATATGCAGAAACAAAGTCGTTTCTTGACGCGATACAAGCGGGAGATGCTGGCAGGGCGCAGGATTCGCTGCACGCTCTTATGCGTTCGATGATCAGCTACTTCGATGCTGCGGATAGGGAGATTTTCTACCAAGGGCTTATCCTGGGTTTACTCCGGCGCAACGCCATGTGGATGATACGCTCAACCCAAGAAACTGGCGATGGTAGATGCGATATTATCATCCGTAGCCAGGAACGCAAGCTGGGCTACATTATTGAGCTAAAATACTCCAATGACATAGACGACCCGGAAAAGGATGCTGCAAGCGGACTGCGGCAAATCATCGATAAGCGTTATGCCGATGGGTTTATCAACGGTGGGATAAAAGACGTCAAGCTATTTGGTATAGCGTTCCATAAGAAGTGGTGCAGTGTGGTTGAAAAACCTTACTAATGATAAAATGTAATAATATGGCTCGCTGCTGAGATGCTCGCAGTGCTGCTTTCTGGCGTCGCTAAAATAAATGGTTATGCAAAATAATTATTGCACAAATAGCAAGCGTCTGATATGCTGACTGCATCGTCTGGACCGGAGTTGCGGCTGGGAAGTGTTGATACACCTAGATTTTTCGAGTTACACAATCTACAAAATAGAGCTGAACTGTAATGCAAGTTACTCTTACCCACGTCAAATCTGCAGAAAAATCCTAAGTGTCACTTGACTGCTCAACAATCCTTGAGCTGCGGCTGTTAAGAGCGAATAGTCCATGACTAGCTTCAAAACGCCTACCTTTATGGTGGTATAATTAAATCGATAAAATGCGACAGTAATCATTACTATGTTCGACAAATAATCCCTCCAACGCCTTCATCCTCTTGCGTTTCGCCCCGATGTCGAAGTGGCCGTAGGTTTGCAACGTGAACGCAACCTTGGAGTGGTCGGCGATCTCGGAGAGCATCTTCGGATCGATGCCGTTCTTGTTTATCTCCGTCAAGGCTGAATGCCACAGCAGATGGAGCGTGACGCGGTGGATATCCGCCGTTTTCAGAGTCTTTTCGAGCCTGCGGAAGGTGTTCCCCATCTCAAGCGCCGACTCATTTGTACTTGACACAACGGGCCGCATGCTGTATCATCTATATCGCTACGATGTTATTTATTAGAGAACGCAGTAGCGAATACGGCGTAGAAAGAATGGTGTCAAGTGATACAGGACAAGAGAAAAGAGATCGTCGACATCCCCACCCGCAACGCGCACGCGTCGACACTCACGCGAGTGGGCACGTCCACATTACTGGCGTGGTTCGGCGGCACTAAGGAAGGCGATCCTGACGTAGATATTTATCTCGCCCGACGTGAGAACAGTGTGTGGATGCCTCCCGCCGCAGTAGCAAGCGAAGCGGATCTGCAGCACTGGAATCCCGTGCTGTTTGCGCAGGGTGATCATGTCACGCTGTTCTATAAAGTTGGTTCGCCGATCTCCGCGTGGCGCACGCACGTGGTAGAGTCTTTCGACGGCGGGGCGGCATTCACCGCACCAAAGGAACTGGTGCCCGGCGATATCGGCGGGCGCGGCCCCGTGCGGAATAAGCCCATTCGCCTGATGAGCGGTCGTATTCTTGCCCCGGCTTCTGTCGAGACGCCGGAACGCTGGGACGCGTTTGTAGATATCAGCGACGACGGCATGAAAACCTTCCGCAAGAGCGCGTTTGTCCCATTGCGCCGAGCATCGGATTATTCTGACGGAACAAGCAGCGCGGGATTCCCTGTCAAGGGCAAGGGCGTCATACAGCCCACACTTTGGCAAAGCCCCGACGGCACGGTTCACATGCTGCTACGCTCGACGGAAGGCGTAATACTGCGCAGCGACTCAGCGGACGAAGGCGATACATGGAGCACCGCTGTATCTGCGGGACTGCTCAACAACAATAGCGGCATTGACGCCGTTAGAATGGACGATGGCCGTATCGCCCTGGTTCTCAATCCCGTCGGGATAAACTGGGGTCCGCGTACGCCGTTATCCCTATATGTCTCGACTGGCGGCGAGGCATCATTCCAGCCGGTTATGGATCTGGAGACTGAAGAAGGCGAATACTCTTATCCTGCGATAATCAGTGAGGGCGCCAGACTGTTTATCAGCTACACGTGGAAGAGACTTAAGATCGCTTACTGGGAGATAACGCTTAAGGGTACGGTATAGTCGCCGCACCCTACTCGTTTCTGCTACAATAATATTTATGCCATATCAATATTTGTTTATATACGATCCCTTAACGTGAAAGTGGCTTCCTTAAGCCACGACTGAAAGCGTTCGATGCTGTCCGTGGTAAATATCTGGGTATGGCCTGATATGCTGATCGCTCCGGTCAATAAGCCCGTCCGGTTGAACAGCGGCGCCGCGATACAGTTGACGCCGTATTCGTGTTCCATCCGGTCCATACTGTATCCTTGTTTGACCACCTGGATGAGTTCCGCGCGGATAACGTCCTCTTCAAGCAGCGTACTATCCGTGAAACGCTCCCTAGGCAGACGCAGCACCTCGTCAACTTCGAGCGGTTTCATAAACGCCAGCATGGATTTGCCCAGTGATGTGCACGTCATCGGCGCCGTCTCGCCAAGGATCGAACGGTACGGATAATCCGTATTCATATGCGATGGATACGCGTTGCATATATACAGAACCTTGCGGTTCTTGGGTATCGCAAAGTATACCATGCCGCCGCTTTTCTCCGCAAGCTCGCGCAGCGTACTGTACACTGCGCGCTGGTATCCTAGATGCTCGTTAAGGACATACGCGTATTCCAGCACGCGGAACCCCAGGTGGTATTTCTCGCTGATGGGGTTTCTCTCCAGATAGCCGCATTTTTCAAATGTAGAAACTATATTATGCACATTGCTTTTATTAAGCCCCAGTTTTTCACTGAGTTGGGTAATGCCCAGCTCAGGATCCCTGGATGTGAAGCATTCCAGTATCGAAAGCGATTTCGCCAGCGACTTTACCTTTGGCTCGCGTTCATCCCATTTATCGCTCATCATGTTCTCCATTGCGTAATATTGTTGAGTATCATTTAACCACAGTGATCTGTTTTTGTCAATGGGGTGCCATGATGAGGCACGGCCGTTTCATAAACTACCAATGACTTCCAGCAAAGCATCCGCAGTGATTAAGCAGCGAAGCAGGTTAGGCTTGATGCTTTTTTAGGTTGAGCACCCTTATCTAGAATTTTATGTTATCAAGAATTAGCCCAATTATCGTTGAGAAATAAGCGATTTCTCATGAATTTCTCGTGATAACATGACCGACATATAGTTAACTGTACAGGACAAAACTCTTAAGGAGGAGCGCAGTATGACCAGCACATTACCCGTTCAACAGATAATGGAAGGTTTGGTTGATCACTTGCGAGCCATTGGGCTTAGCGAGTCAACCGTCCACTCCCAGTTTAACCGGACGTTGGTTTTAGTAAAGGACATCATGGATTCAGGCGCGGTTGAGGTAAATCGTGATGAAATCGAGAAGGCACTTATGCGGTTAGAGGAT
>JAISBH010000181.1 GCA_031266295.1 Oscillospiraceae bacterium
GGGTTGGTCTGCGTCTGGTCCCCCCCACCCGACCCCCCCCCAGTGGGGGGTGTTGCCCCCGCCGCGACAGTGGGGGTTCCCCGCCGCCGCCGTCAACCGCTGCGACCGCCCAGTTGCACGTCTTCGCCGCGAACGCACATCGATACGGTTGCACCATTGCATGTGTCTGTTTTAAAACCATAACGTTCGAAAAACCCTTCGCATTGCTTCGGCGCGGTTATCCTGACCTCCCGCGCGGCGTGCTGTAACGCCCGATCCAGCATCATCCGCGCGAGCAGATCCCCGTACCCCTGCCCGCACAGATCATCGCGTACCGCCAGCGCCTCCATCCAGAATGCGCCTTTAGCGTAATACATCCTCCCCGCCGCCGCTAGCGTCCCATCTTCGTCAAACAAGCACGCCGCACGCGCAATACTGTCCCTCGACGCAAACTCATCCTGTTCCGCCTCATCCCAACGAAACACATCCATCCACAACGCCGCCGCCATATCAACCGGCGTCCCCTCAGGATACCACCGCCCGGTAATCACGCGCCGCTCTCCCCTCCGTCCAACGGCTCTACAACCAATAGCGTAGTCGAATCCCCCGGCTGCACATCCTTGTGCTCCAGCGGCGTATATGTGCCATCCTCTTGCTCAACCCGCACGGAATCCAGCGTTGCAATCATGCTTTGCCGGAATTCATCAATATATTGACGGCGCAGCGCCTGCTGCTCCGCCGCCTCCACCGCGTTCAATCCCTCTCCGCGCTGCTTGCGCGATAACTCGTTTATCCGTTCGATATCTTTCCTATCCATTCCACACCGCTCCTATCCGCGCAGCGCCGCGCCATAAACATCCGACAACTCTTTCAGCAACGCGTCCAACACCGGGTTTACCTCCGCGTCGGTCAGAGTACGATCCGGTGCGCGGAATGTCAGCGCGAACGCCGCGCTTTTCTTACCTTCACCCACCTGCGCGCCCCGATATACGTCGAACAGCTTGACGGAATCCACAAGCGCGCTGGACGCTGATATCATATCGACAACCGAACCCAGCTGAACCGCTCCATCCATCACCAGCGCTATGTCCCTAGTCACGGCGGGATGGCGCGGCGGCTCCGTTACCTTAGTGATAACGGTCTGTAGATCCAGCACAGCGCCTAAGTCAATCTCAGCCAAATACACGCGGCCGGATGCCTCGAACCGTTCCGCAACGTCTGGATGCGCCTCGCCCAATCTCGCGACGGTCACACCCTCCTCGTGCACAGCCTTCCCTGAATGATCTGCCGGACGCGCGGCAACCAATCGCGCCGAACGACCCGGATGGTAATACCTATCCGCGCCCGCTTCGACACGGCATAGTATGCCTCGACTCTTGAGCAGCGACTCGACCATCCCGCGCATTTTATAGAAATCGAACTCCGCTCCATAACCGCCTATGCACAATGTCTGGCGCTCAAATGGCAGCTCGTTTTCCGTGCGCGGCTTGCCTCCAACTATCGTCTCAAACGCCGCCGCCGACTCGAACAGCAGGCACTCGCCCAGCTTGCGATTCTGGTTCAGCGCAAGCGCGGTAAGCATTGACGGAATCAACGTCGGACGCATGATTGACGTGTCCTCTCCTAGATAATTGCGCAGCGCCAGCGGAGCGAGGCGCGGATCCCCTTCATCAAGGTTTAACCAGCCCAGCAGTGCGGGCTTCATGAACGAGAATCCATATATCTCATAACCGCCCCACGCGCGGAGCAGCGCCTTCATCGAGTCGTTCAGGCGCATACGCGGACTGCGATGCCCTGGCATATTTACGCCGACCGGGAGCGTTGACTTCAGCGCAAGATAGCCGTGCAGGCGCAGAACCTCCTCGGTGAGATCGGCTTCCTGATCGACGTCCTGACGAAACTCAGGCGACGTGACGACCAGCTTGCCGCCCCTTTGTTCCACATCGAAACACAGCGCGCGTAATATCCGTGCCATTTCGACGTCCGGAACGTCCACGCCCATCGCGACGCGCATCTTAGAGCAATCCGCCTCGATCACGGGACGCGGCTTCGGGTTTGGATACAGGTCGATCATGCCTTGAGCGACGTCGCCCGCGTCCAGCAGATTCACCAGCTGGCACGCGCGTCGCATCGCCTCGACCGCCGTGTAGGGGCTGACGCCCTTCTCAAACCGCGCCGAAGCCTCGGTGCGCATACCCAGCGCGCGGCTGGTCAGCCTGATGCTGGTGCGGCCGAATGCCGCGCACTCGAACAGTATCGCCTTTGTGGACTCGGTAATCTCGGATTCCTCGCCGCCCATGATCCCTGCCAGGCCCATCGCGTTCTCGGCGTCTGATATGACCAGCATAGCGTCGGTTAATTCGCGCTCCTTGCCGTCAAGGGTGATTAGCCTCTCGCCGGGCTTTGCGCGCCGTACGATGATCTTGCGGTCGCGCACGCGATCCAGGTCGAAAGCGTGCATCGGGTGGCCGGTCTCCAGCATGACGTAGTTGGTTATATCGACAATGTTGTTGATCGAGCGCATACCCGCGCCGTGCAAGGCCTTACGCAGCCACATCGGCGAAGGCGCGACGCGGACGCTCTCAATCGCGCACGCAACGTATCGCGGGCACAGTTCGTCGTCCAGTACGGCTACGCTGGCGTAATCCGTTATGGGTTTTGCGGTCTCGCGGACGGTTATCCCCGGCTTGACGAACGCCGTGCCCAGTATCGCCGCCGTTTCACGTGCGACTCCCCACACGCTGAGACAGTCGGGACGGTTCGCCAGCACCTCGAAGTCGAATACCGTCTCGTCGATCCCCAGTATTGGCTTGACGTCCAGTCCAAGCTGGTGCGGCTCGTTGAATATCAGTATGCCGTCCACGCCCGCGCCGGGATAGAGGGAATCGGGCACGCCCAGTTCATCCCCGCCGCAGAGCATCCCGTCGGAGACTTCACCGCGCAGCCTGCCCGGCTTGATCGTCTTACCGCCGGGGAGTGTCGCTCCGCCCTTCGCGACGGGGACGTACGCACCGACTGAATTCACCGTAATGTTGGGCGCGCCGGTTACGATCTGTATGACGCCGTCTCCGACGTCAACGGTCGTGATCATCAAATGGTCGCTGTTGGGATGCTTGCGCACGGATCGAATCTGGCCGACCACTACGCTTGAGACGCCGCCGCCCAGCGCCTCGTAACCCTCGACGCCGTTTCCGGCCATTATCATCTTGTCGCGGTACGTATCCGCGTCAACGGGGATGTCGGCGTATTCCTTGATCCACGAAAGGGGCAGTTTCATTATCTCCTACCTCCCATAAGCCGCGCGTCGCCCTCGAACAGCCAGCGCATATCCGGTATCCCGAACCGCTGCATGGCCAGGCGTTCCAGGCCCATACCGAACGCGAAGCCCGAGTATACACCGCTGTCGATACCGCACAGTTCCAGCACCTTTGGGTTGACCATACCGCAGCCAAGGACCTCCACCCAACCCGTGCCCTTGCATACCCGGCATCCGCCGAGCGCACCCTTACAGGCCGGGCACGTCAAGTCCACCTCCGCCGACGGCTCCGTGAACGGGAAGAACGACGGACGGAACCGCACGCTGACGTCCGGGCCGTATATCCGCTTGGCGAACGCCTCCAGGGTGCCCTTCAGGTCGGACATGCGCACATCCTTGTCGATATATAGTCCTTCTATTTGGTGAAATACTGGGGAATGCGTCGCGTCTACCTCGTCCGCGCGGTAGCAGCGTCCGGAACTGATGATCCTGATGGGCGGCTTGCGCGAAAGCATCGTGCGTGCCTGAACCGGGGATGTGTGGGAGCGCAGCACTATGTTATCCTCTATATAAAAGGTATCCTGCGCGTCCCGGGCCGGGTGATGCTTGGGTTGGTTGAGCAGCTCGAAGTTATACAGATCATACTCTACCTCCGGGCCTTCGACGACCTCATAACCCATACCGACGAACAGATCAACCAGTTCATCCAATATAATCGATATAGGATGCAGACTGCCCAACTGATAATCCTCACGCGGTTCGGTGACGTCGATCGTCTCGCTTGCGAGCGCCGCCAGCCGCGCGGCCTTCTTGACGTCGGTCTCGCGAGCGGCGAACTCGGACTCGATCTCCCCGCGCGCGGCGTTGATCCACTTGCCTGCCTCGGGGCGATCGACCGCGCTCAATTGACCGAGACCGCGCAGCAGTAAGCTTAGCGGACCTTTCTTGCCCAGGTATTGCACACGCAGCGCCTCAAGCGCCTGGAGCGTATCCGCTTCGCTTAACGCGGAACGCGCCTCGTCCAGCAGCGCTTGGATCTTATCACGCATAAATCCAACTCCTTAGCTAGTTTAATCGTTGGCGGCGCGCAGCGCGAAGCGGGCGCGTATCCGCAGAACCCCGAAGGTGTTCTTACCAAGTATCATGGAACAAAAAATAACACCCCATCCCTCGTCAGGGACGAAGCGTGCACTCCGTGGTACCACCCACATTTTCCGCAGGCCGACTTCATGCGTCCGCGCGGACTCTATCGGAACCGCGAACCATGCCGCGAATCCTCGACGCGTTAACGCACGTCAAGCGGCTCGGCCTACTACCTCCCGGTTTCAGCCCAGCGGCTCCGGAGTGAATATCGTGCGGTGTTCGCGCGCGCCTTGCAGCCGGGAACCGATTGCTCGCGGGTTATTTCGGTTCGCGGGCGCGTTCTCTTGGGCGAACAGGATTGCGCGATCTGTCTCCATCACGGCCTCTGTATGAATAGTATACGCGGGTGACGGAGGAATTGCAAGCGAAAAATGATTGTGGTATAATGACGGACGCACGCGAATTATGGGATGTGAGGACGACGGGGGAACCCCCTCTGTCGCTGCGGCGACAT
>JAISBH010000229.1 GCA_031266295.1 Oscillospiraceae bacterium
CTTTCGCTGGGGGGACTTAATCAATGCCGCATCAGAACTCCTTGGATAGCTCCGCTGATCCTTCATCGCGATCAAGCCGTGAACGGCGGCTTAATCTCCGAGTACTGAACGCGGAGACCGGCGACGGAATCCCCGCCGTTCAGGTGGAGCTACACCAAGATGGGCGGCGCGTCGCCGCCGCGCGTTCCGATAAGGAGGGACGCGCGGCATTCGCGCAGCTCAAGCCGGGCGCCTACCAGGTCATTCAGGCGTCATACCCCAAGCAGATGACAGGGATCTCAGCGAAACCTGTCGTTCAAGTAGGCAAAGACGGCTCGCTCCATCTGGGCAGCGAACCGGTTCGCGAGATTAGAATGCTTAACTTCCATTTAAGGCATTAATTTAAGGCATTAGTTAGTCAAGGCCTAATCTGACCAAAACAAAAACAAGGGCGGTTCTCGAACCGTCCTTGTCTATTAACGTGAGTCCGGCGGCGTTAACCTTAAGCCGCCTGCTCCAACTCCAGCATGGTCGTCAGATATTCCACTGCGGCCTGCAGCTGATTATCCTTGTCGCGGTCGAGCAGCGTGTCCTCGTCGATGGCGTCGTCGTTGAGCTTTACCTCTATATCCGGTTCGATCCCGACGCCGTGTATCGCCATACCGCCGGGCGTGAAATACTGCTGGCTCGTCACCTGCATCCCGTCGCCCTCAGGGAACTCATACACGCTCTGTATAATCCCCTTGCCAAACGTTTTCTCGCCGATGATCATCGCTGCCTTGTGATCCTTCAGCGCGCCTATCAGTATCTCGCTTGCGGAGGCGCTGTTCCCGTTGCACAGCACGGCCACCGGCACGCCCAACGGCTCTCCGTCTGCGTAGTAGCTGACTTCCAGCCCATACCGATCGCTCGTGGAGTAGATCAGCTCATCCGAGAGCAGCGTGTTCGCGACGCGCTCGGCATAGTCGGTCAGCCCGCCTGGATTGTCGCGCAGATCAAGCACCAGCGCCTTCATATCCTGTTCACGAAGCGCGTCCAACGCGGCGGTATATTCCTGGGCCATCGTCCCCTCGAAGGTATACAGGCGTATATATCCGATGCCGCCGTCCAGCATGGAGGATTCCGCATTGTTCATGTGGATGTCGCCGCGCGGCACCGTGAACATAATCTCCTCATCGTTCCGGCGCACAGTCACCTCGACCGTCGTCCCAGCCGGACCGCCGCGCATGATCTCCACCGCCTTGTTCATCTCAAACGCGGTCACGGGCAGATCATCCACCTGGATTATCTTGTCGCCGGAACGAATGCCGATCGCCTCCGCCGGGCTGCCTGGGAACACACGCACGATCGTCAGCGTCTGATCCGCCGGATGAGCGAGTATCTGAACGCCTATGCCCTTATAGTCGCCCGACATTTGCTCGTTCATCGATATCATGTCGTCCTTGGAGTAATAGAACGAATACGGATCGTCCAGCGGATCAAACAGTCCCCTCGCGGCGCCGATAAGCAGACTGTCCGGATCGACGTCCTGATAGTAGATCTGCGAGATGATCTGGCGGATCTCCTCCAGATGCTTGTACTGTTGGAGCAGTTCATATTCCTCTTGAGTTACCAAGACCGTCCCGTCACTGGCGAAGGCCGCCGCGCACACGCCCAGCGTGAGCGTCAGCGCCGCCGTAATGATAATGAACCGCCGGAACATACTGCGTATCTGCTGGGTCATTCTCATCCCCCATTCAATAATGCAGCCCGCAAGGTCAGCGGATAAGCGCAGGCTGGTCGCCGCCGCTCTTGCCCAGCAGGAACAGCATACGGAACGTTATCGCGTCGTCAAAATGCCGCAAATCCAGCCCCGTCTGCCGCTGCACCTTGTCCAGCCGGTAAACCAGCGTGTTTCGGTGGATATACAGCTGCCGCGCGGTATCCGACAGGTTGAGATCCTTCGCGAAGAACATCTCAATCGTATGGAGCATCTCTTCGTTAAATAAACGCGCAGACTTACGGTTGAACATAATATGGTTGTACCGCTGGCCCATCTCCCTGGGTATCTCCATCAGGAACCGCTCCAGGGTCAGGCGGCGATACAGATACACGTTCAGTTCCGGCTTGAAAGCGTGCCCGACCTCCAGCGCGCGCCAGGCTTCGCGATAAGATTCCCCTATCATCGCGAGCGTCGGTTTTGGCTCGCCGATCGCGGCGGTTACACGTGCGGCTACCTCACTCAACGCGGTCTGCTCGACGGCCTCAGCCAGCTGCTGCAGCTCGTCCAGCGTCTCCACCTGGGCCATAGACTTGATCAGCGCAAGCGTATGCCGGTCGATCTCGATCAGCATATCATCGTCGCTGATGGGGATCATGTCCCGCAGCAGCTCCAGCGCGCTGACGCGGCCTGACTGCAACGCATGGAACACGATCACCGTTCGCTCCAGTTCCAGCGTGATACCGTTCTCGTGGGCGACGGTCTCCAGCTCAGGCGTGGACAGCTCGTCGCGCAGCAGACGGCGAAACGCCTCGTTGCGGTCTGTCATGGGCAATGTACTCTGGAACGAGTTTAGCAGCGACTGCACCAACAGCGCGCAATCCACCGAGGCCGCCTCCGTTCCGTGCACGAGTATGTATGAGACGGGCGGCGTAGTTACTGCCAGCCATGTCCGGTTGTCGATCACCTGCGGCCGCTTTGCGTCCAGTTCAATGGGGATTGGGATTGTCTCCACTCCCGAATCGGGGAGCATCGGACAGCCGTGTTCGTCCAACAATTGAACCACCGAGGTCAACCGCGAGAGGATTGCGTTGATTTGATCAAAGTACAGCCTATCTAACACGAGCTATTCCCCTTTCCCCTATCGTCGCGCAACGGAGCCACGGCATACCGTGGCTCCGCGATCAGCAGTGATATATTCGCAGAGGCTTACCGGCTCAGTATCGTCTGCTCGGTATCTTTGTCGAAGAAATGCAGATGGTTCGTATCGAACGCGACCTTGATCGAGTCGCCGGCGCGGCTGACGGTGCGCGGATCGACGCGGGCGATCGCGTTATCTTCCTTACCCGAGGTCTTCAGATACAGGAACGTTTCTGAACCCAGCAATTCGACGACCTCGACGTTGACGTCGATCAGTGCCTTGGGCGCGTTGGCCAGGAACACCTCTTCGTCATGGATGTTCTCCGGGCGGATACCCAGCACGACCTCTTTGCCAATATATGATTCGTCGATCAGCTTAGCGACCTTGCCCTGCGGGATAAGAACCTTATTGTCGCCGAACATGGCGTAGACGCTGTTGCCCTCGCGCACAAGCTTCGCATCAAAGAAGTTCATCTGCGGACTGCCGATGAATCCCGCAACGAAACGGTTAATCGGGAAGTCGTACAGGTTCTGAGGCGAATCCACCTGCTGCACGAAACCATCCTTCATTACGACAATGCGCGAACCCATTGTCAAAGCCTCGGTCTGGTCATGCGTTACGTAGATGAACGTAGTCTGCAAACGCTGATGCAGCTTGGTAATCTCAGTGCGCATCTGAACGCGCAGCTTGGCGTCCAGGTTGGAGAGCGGTTCGTCCATCAAGAAGACCTTTGGCTCACGAACGATAGCGCGTCCGAGTGCGACGCGTTGACGTTGGCCGCCCGACAAAGCCTTCGGCTTACGGTTAAGGAGGTATTCGATATCCAGGATCTTGGCGGCTTCACGCACGCGGCGCTCAATCTCAGGCTTGGGGGTTTTGCGCAGTTTCAGGCCGAACGCCATATTATCGTACACCGTCATATGCGGATACAGCGCGTAGTTCTGGAACACCATCGCGATATCGCGATCCTTCGGAGCGACGTCGTTGACGAGCTTGTCGGATATGTACAGCTCGCCTTCCGAGATCTCTTCAAGCCCGGCGACCATGCGCAGCGTCGTGGACTTTCCACAGCCGGAAGGTCCTACAAGCACGATGAATTCCTTGTCCTCAATATCCAGCGTGAAGTCGCTGACGGCAGTCACGCCGCCTGTGTATACCTTGTAGATGTGTTTAAGGGATACGCTAGCCATGATTTGACCTCCTTCAAATTCGTCATGTTCCTGACGTCTCCAAACGTCCGGCCGTCTTCGAGATTTGACCGGCTCTAAACGCGCGGAACCGGTCTTAAGGCGGGGCGTCCTGCTTGGGGGATCCGGGGTTTAGGCATTACGAACTACACTACCATTTGAAGGCACGCTCTGAAGGTTTTCTTCATCGGTCGCGGCGGCCTTCGACTTAATCTAATTATACAATGTAACGTGTCTAATTAATAGGTGCGAGTTCCGCTAAAGATTGGTCGGCGGCTTTGTATATTTTTTTGTATTTACGTTAAACGGCCTTAAGAAGCCGTACGTTCCAAAGGGGGACGCGTTTCCACGCGCCCCCTTTGTCCCGCTTGCGCTCGCGCGCTTGCGTTCATCATTTGATTACAGGCAGCTGTTCTTCTGCGCGCAGTTATCGCAGACAACATTCTGCTCGAGAACCTGGGTTCTCACCTGCCGCATTGCTGGCTGCGCTACCGGTATCGTCTGTTCGGCCGCCACATACTCTTCTACGACGGGCGCGGCGGACGCGGCGGGGCACACAGGCTCCTCAACCATTACGAAGCGCTGTGCCCGACGGCGCTGGATAGCGGTGCGATGTTTGACGATCTTCGGCTTCTGCACCACGGAGTACGAATACTGGTACTGGCTGAACGGCCACTTACCGCACCTGTACGCCTGGATGAGTTTCTTGATCGCCCAGATGATCAGCAGCGCCAGTAGAACCACCAGCAGCGTAATGATTATCACGATCAGGATTTCCGGAATGGTAACGGACATGCAATTCCCTCCGGTCTCTTTATTAAGTGTGAAGGAATTCAAGTCCGAACGGGATTGCGGCGGACTCACCGCCCTTATCAACCTATGCGTGACGGACATATGTGTGAATATAAAATTAATATGTGTGCGGTGGGGAACACGGCGCGTCCGCGCCTTCGGGAAGGGGACTGACGTCCCCCTCCCGACCTCCCCCGGGGCTTGGAACGAGGGAACGGGGAACGTGAGGGTTGTCATCTACTATGCGGTTTGCAAGCAACGTTGCTTGCGTGCTACGGGGCAACCGACCACTCTCATCGCCCCCCTAGGGGGAGATGTCGCCGCAGCGACAGAGGGGGCGTTCCTCACCAAAGTCCACCATAACCTCAGTCCCGTCCGCGAACACCGTTCGCTGCACTTGCCGATCCTCCGACACGAACTCATGCGATATCATCTCCTGGTGCGCGACGCGGGTTTGTAGCGAGGACACAATCTTGCATCTCTCAATGTTCTGTTTCAACTCATCACCCGTCAGCTCGGTGTCAAGATAACCCATGCCGCCGTTCAGCAGCGCGTGCAGGAAGCCCAGCTGACCCGGCGGCGTGCCCCACGCCCCCTTGCCCATCGACCATGGAATCAGGAAACAATCGTGGTACACCAGGTTCCACAGCGGAACGGGTATGCCGCCCTTCGCGTACGGCGCCCAATGACAGAACACCAGATTCCGCACCGCCCAATCGTTCGCTTCCTCCGAACTGGGCAGTATACCGTTGTCCAACAGATAATCGAAGCATTGACCCCGCAACGCGAGGCTCTCCTCCCTCGTGACCGTATGCCGAGGGTTTACGCACTCGTCCGGCTCGTTGCAGGTAAATACGTCCAGATACGCCGCGTCCAGCTTTACCCCGCGCGCAATGAGTTCGCCGAAGTTGCGCCTCACGTATGCCGGAGCTAGCGCCGAACATAGGTAATTCTGCCTGCCGCCAGCCCATCGAGACATCTCGAACAGCGTGCCGTCGGCCAGACGCACCGCGTTGTCGGGATCATATGTTGGCGCGTCCAGGTAATAGTCGCGGTATTGATCATGAATACCGAACAGGTAGCCCAGTTCGTGCGCGGCGTCGGCCAGGCTGCGCAGACCATCCCAGCCGCCTGCGGCCTCGCACGCGGGGAGGTAGTCGGGATGCATGTTATCATACCCAGGCTCGCCCCAGCCATCCAGATGCAGATATAGCCGATCCACCCCGAGGGACTTAATCTCGCGCAATTTAGCTTCGTGAACGGCGAACGCCGTCAAACGGTCGTTTTTTGACGGATCATCATAGTTATAGTATGAGGAATCAGGGGAAACGTGGCTCTTGACGCCGGTGTGCATCACGCTGCAGCCGATCAGCGCGTCGACCGACGGAAGCCTCGCGGCCTTCTGGCGCAGCGTCACCAGCTTGCCTTCCTCTTTCGCCATGGCGCGGTACGCCTTGCACAGCGCGACATAGTCGCCTCCCGCCGGAAGGAACGCAAACTCAAACGTCCGCTGCCGGGACAGCGTTCCCAGCGACGGCAACATGGTAGTCAGTACACGGGTAGGCCCGCCCGCAGGATGCTCAATCTGATACGAGGTATCCCACGGTTCCCGTACGACGCACAGATACGCCCCATCCGGCGCAACCATACCAAACCACGGCATGTACGCAGTGCAGCAGGCCATTTGACCCCCGAACGGTAATTTCGGCGCGTCCTCCGGCCAGTCCGCAGGCAGCAAGTAACCCTGCAGGTTTGTGAACACACCGTAACTGCCGTGATCATCGGCGATAAACGCCGCAGGCCAGCATACCTTCGATCGCGGCGGCATGTTCAGCGGCACGAATGTGCAGAGCAGCCGCCCTGTCGTCGAATCAATGGCGTAGATCGTCTCAAACGCCATATCGCTGCCCGGAAATCCCTCATATCGCACAGCGAAACCCTCGGCGACTCCGGTACGATACGCCGATTGAGTAATGCTGGCCGCTTGATCAAAGTAGATCGCCGTGTCCGCAATCTGAACTGTCGGCCGGAATGACGGATCGGCGCGCCACTGCCTGCCTCCGACATGAGCGACGCACGTACAGTTGGCGCTGTCGAATATGATTTGGTCGGGTCTCACAGTCTTTGGGTTCATTCTATCCCCCCACTCATAACAACCAGAAGGGGCGGTTCAACGCCGCCCCATGCTTGATATTTTAAGCAACCCCGGCTAGCTTACCAGCCGTACTTCTCCGCGTATTCCTTGACGATCTCCGTGCCGGCGGCATAGCCGCTCTCCAATGCGCGGGTCTTCATCGCGGCAAACATATCGGCCACTGGATCGCTACCGATGATGATCTGCCAGTACTCCGAGCTGAAGTTGAACGCGGTCAGATCGGTAACGGTGATGTCGTCGATTAGCATCGGCCCGATCTGCGGATAAACGGGGTTCTGATTGCGGATCGCGCGCACCTCTTCGTTGAGCGCCTTGGTTTCGTCGTTATACAGGTCGAAGTATTCCACGTTCGGATACGCCGCAAGCTCGAATCCCCAGCTGGTCCAGTGCGTCACCGGGATGCTGGGATACTTGGTGGCCAGCGATGAGGCGTTGCCGTTCTCGTCGCGGATCTTCTTGATGTTGCCATCGGCGTCGCGCTCCCAATCCTCGCCCTCGATACCCATGCGCAGCAGCTGTCCCTCGTCGGTCAGCAGGTACTCATAGAACGCGAGGAAGCGGTCCATCGCCTCTTCGGTGATGTTCGGGGAGAACATGGTCGCGACCATGCAAGAGATATACGCCTCCATGCGCGGCGCGTCGCCCTTGCTCGTGCCCAGCGCGCCTATCAGGCCGATACGCTCGAACGGATTGACGTCCGGGTTCGCCGCGCCGTAGTACTGGGTCATAACGCCGTTGATCCAATCGGCGTCGGCGTTGCGCAGCGCGATGCCGAACGTGTTGGAAGAGAACTTGGCCAGACCGTCACGCCATGCAATAGCGCCGAAGTCCGGGTCAAGCGAGCCGTCCAGGTACATCTTGCGCAGCCACTCCAGCACCTCGATGTTGCTGTCGTCCAGCGCGCCGAAGAACCAGTCGTCCTCGGTCTTGTTCCAGTAGCGGTTGCTTACGCCCGTGCTCGCGAAGAAATAGCGCAACGTGCCCATTCCGTCGCCCGTGATGGCGTATGTATCCTTGACGCCGTTGCCGTCCGGGTCGCCGTATGTGAACGCGTGAGCGACTTCGTACAGCTCTTCCCAGGTAGAAGGAGCCTCAAGGCCCACCGCCTCCAGCCAGTCGGTGCGGATGAACATCCCCTTGCGCTCCGCCAGGTATATCGACGGATCGGCGGAATCCGGCTTGGGCAGGAAATAGTATCCGCCATACATGTTCTTGACGACCTGGGAGACCGCGTCGTTCTCAACGCGAGCCTTGGTCAGCGGGTACTTGTCCAGCAGCGCCTCCGGAATCTCCGATACCAGCTCCTGCGGGATAAACTGGGTGATCCATTCGGGATAGTACAGTATGTCAGCCGCAAACACATCCGGCAGCGCGTCGTCGACAGCGGCCAGCTGCGTTACGGCGAAGTCGTTGTTGTAGTAATTGGTCTCGCTTTGGGTGAAGTTCAGGCCATAGTTGTCCTCGATCCACTGGGCCAGCGGATCGGTTTCGGCGTTCCA
>JAISBH010000236.1 GCA_031266295.1 Oscillospiraceae bacterium
AGTAACGGTCTCTCTCCGTGGATTTCATCGCTGCTAATTCATCCTGCCGAACGCGGCAACGGTTATGGCGGAATGTTGCTCAAGCACGTCCGAAGGGAAGCGGCAAAACTTGGCTTTATCAAGCTATACCTCGCCACGAACCATATCGGCTATTATGAAAAATACGGCTTTCATGAGTTTGGCCTGGCAAACTTATCATTTGGGACGCCAACGAAAATCTATGAAGCCAACTCCATCGGCTTGACGCGGATCAAGGAGATTCTACTTGCGAAATACCCCGACACGGAAGCAATCCTCATACGCGGCTCTTACGCAAGGGGCGACGGCATTGACGTGCAGGATATTGATTTGACCGTGTTCAGGCCGGAGTGTGAATCGAAAGAGGAACATATCTTTGAGAATGGTGTGTTCTACGACCTCTGCATTGAGCCGATATCGTTCTTGGAACCGATGACCAAGCTGCTTGACCATCCGTATCTCGCCGGCGGATATGCCGATGCAAAGGTGCTGTTTGACAAGACTGGCAAAATGGAGGAGTATCTATCCAACTTCCGAGCCGAGTATGTGAAACCGCTCCATTTCAAGGCCCGCGTGGAATGTTTAATAAGACAGCTTGACGAACAGTATCAAAAAGTTATGGGCGCACAAACAGAAATAGACGTTCATTGTCGTTTCGCCACCTATACCTGGACGCTCTGCGACGTGGTGCTGACCGCCACCCTGAAATCCACAAGCTGGATTCGCGGCTTGCAAAAGGTCGGCAAGGATGACAAAGCGATGATGAATAAAATCATCGACGCAGAGGGGCATAAAACGCTCTCGCGTGAGCAGATAACGGCACTCTTGCCGCTATACTCCGAATTGTGGAGCGGCGCGTTTTGGGATTTTTTGAAACGTGAAATCGAATGGCTGATTCTGAATATCAGCGAACCGGTCGGTTTCCACAGCTTGAACATCTGCTTTATGATGGGATTAGACCACGCCACCGATAAAAGCGAAATGTTTGCACGATGGCGGACAATCATAGGCGGTTATCAAATTCTGCCGCTCTCGTCATCAGCGGGGTTCAAAGACTTTCACAATGACGCGCTCGCATACTTGAACGGTAAAATCGAAGCGCGGCAATAGGTTATACCGCTTCGGCGCTATAATAAAAACCAAACCGGAAAGGACTGAGTGACATGGAACACACAGCATACGTAACCATCGCCGCAAACGGGAGGGTGACTACACTTTAACCCTCATGAAAAAATGGAGGAAAAACATTGTTTAACGAGAAAGCGATTATCTCTAAGTGGAGCGCTGATATGTACGACCAGGAAGAGACCGAAACAAATGACGTAGACTTTTTGTTATCGGTCGTCGGGAACGCGCCCAAGAGAATCCTTGAGGCCTGCTGCGGCAGCGGACGCATACTCGTACCGCTCGCCAAAGCAGGACATACCGTATTCGGGTTTGACGCCGACGAGTTCATGCTGGCGAAGATCCAGCGGAAAGCCGCTGGTCTTGCCAACATCACATGGCAGGCAGCCGACGCAGTGCATGACGATTGGGGCGCGGGCTACGATGTAGTTGTCCTTGCCGGGAACATCCTATATAACATTGTTTCCGACATGGATTACGCGAAAGCGCAAGAGCTATTTATCAAAAAAGCCGCGTCCGCGCTCAACCACGGAGGGTATGTATACATTGATTACCGACCGGGCGGACATAGAGTGACGCAAAAGGAACCGTCAAGCACCGACGACAGGGATCGGGTCGTTTTTGATGGAACTGACAGCGACGGCAATCACGGTCGAATGGTTATCCTCGCCGGCTCTTACGACGCGGAGACCCAAATGAATAGTTTTACCCGTAGATTCGAGCTGACGCTGAAAACCGGGGAGGCCATCAGGAAGGACATCCCCTGTCAAAAGCATTTCGCGCCGCTTGAACAACTACACGGCTGGCTGGCCGACGCGGGATTTGCCATCGGACGGGAATACGGGGACTGCAACGGCAACCCGTTGACGGACGATTCGCGCAGCGTGGTGATTTACGCCAGGAAAGCAGAGTGAGTCAACTATGGCGTCATTGACGAATCGGTCGAAGGCAAAATCATCACGCGGCTTGACGACGATATCACGAGATATGGTACGCCGCCTAAGCGGGACGGTTGTTATCGCGTAGCCGCTATGTGCAGCCAGTGGCCATCCGCATGATCGCAGTGGGGATTCTTACCGATCCCCACTGCGGCCTTCTTCGAACAGGACTTAGAACTCACACGAAACTACAAACACCAGAACCCCCACACGATCATACCCTCGACGCTACTTCAAACGCTATGCGCAGGAAACTCGCCCGATGGTCGTCGGTAAGCTTGCCCAGCGTGCGCGAATCCCACTCCACCGCGTCCAAACTGTCGGCGGCGTATAGAAACTGGTAACAGTCCACACCGCGAAACTGTGCGGCCGCCATGATTGACGCGCATTCCATTTCGACTGTCAAACAGCCGTCGTCTCTGCGTTTTTTCATATTGCCACGTGTTTCGCGGTATATTGCGTCGGTAGTCCATGTTCTGCCGCAGACATGCGGAATATTCAATTCCTCAAGTATGGACGCGAGGCGATCAGCCGTCTTTACCTTTATGTAAGCGCTTGGAGGCGCGTAGTGATAACTCGTGCCCTCATCGCGATATGCTTCCGTGGGAACAACCAACGACTTCTCGACGATTGCATGGTTCAGCACGCCGCAGGCGCCATAGAACACAAACTTACGCGCGCCCTTCGCTATTACATCTTCCATGTATCCTGCCGCCGCCGGACCGCCGACTCCCGTGTAGTAGAGCGCGATTTTTTTACCTTTATGATCTACGCCGTAGATATGTAGTCCTGCATTTTGGTGCATATCGCTGATATGCACCGCGCCTAGCTGCTCCCGTGCGACGGCGATGTTTTGACTGGCGAATGTCACTACCGCCACTTCCGGGAAGCCTTCTATAGCCTCGTTCATATGCGACGCGCTGATAATCGCTTCGCGGTCGCTGTCGAATGAATCGATGATCGTTGAACCGTGAGTATCCATCGTGATCACTCCCTAATATGAATCCTGCGCATTATTTCCGATAAACGCGGCGCGTTCGGCCGATTACCGCAGAGTATTCGGGAAACAAGACGACGATTCCTTTCATAATTCGAGGAAAATTGGAATTGCCGCCAATTAAAACGAAATACTTGACATATCAGTTCAAACAGCATATAGATGATCTTGTTCATCCAGCGTTACTTTGTCAGCGGGGTCATGATCGGTTCAATGAAAGGGTAAACGAGAGGGAGGTCAACGCCGATGCCGCTTCGATTGACTAGCCGAGAACGGGTGTCGCGCGCCATCGCGCGCCATCCGCTGGATCGCGTACCTATCGACCTAGGTATGCATTATTCCACTGGAATTTCCGTGTTCGCTTATCAAAGGCTGCGCGAGGCGCTAGGACTGTCTACGGACCATATTGAGCTGGTGGATCAAGGGCAGCTGCTGGCGCGTGTGGACGAGGACGTGCTGGATCGTTTTCATGTGGACACCGTGCTGCTTGAGCCGCCGTGGCTCCAACATCGCGTGTGGAATCCGTGTGACGATTACTTCTTTCAGGTATCGGACCGTTTTACGCCGGAACGCATGGCGGACGGCGGCTGGCGGTTCACGGACCGCCCGAACGGCGGCGTCATGCCTGCGGGCGGTTTCTTCTTTGACGGCGCGGTGCCGGACGGGTTCGGTCTTTCGCCCAAAGAACGCCTCGCCCTATACGCCCGTCGCGCGGAAATGCTATACAAGGAAACGGATCGCTTCACGATGCAGATGGGGTTCTCAGCCTACTTCGATGGGCTTGATTTCGCGTGCGACATGCTGACCGACCCGGGCGACTGCAAGGCGCTCCTCGCACGGCGACTGACGGCGGAGATTGCCCGGTTCGACGAGATCAACCGCGCTTATGGCCGGTGGATCCAATCCATCGAGGTGAACAGTGACCTGGGCACGCAGAACGGGCCGATGGTCACGCCGGATTCCTACCGGGACATCTGCCTGCCGCCCTTGAAACGTTTCTGTGCGCACGTCCACGAGACCAGCGACATAAAAATATTCCTGCATTGCTGCGGCGGGATCTATGAGCTGATCCCCTCCATTATCGAAGCGGGCGTAGACGCGCTCAATCCGGTGCAGATCTCCGCGCGGGGCATGGACTCCGCCAGGCTGAAACGCGAATTCGGCGATAAAATCTGCTTCTGGGGCGGCGGCTGCGACACCCAGCGGGTTCTGTGGTCGGCGACGCCGGAGGAAGTGCGCGCGCACGTGCGGGAACAGATGGAAACGTTCAAACCCGGCGGCGGGTTCGTATTTAACCAGGTGCACAACATAATGGGCAATGTGCCGCCGGAGAACGTGATCGCGATGTTGGACGCGGCGTATGAGTTCGGCGGGTACGGCGACGAGGAGTGGTAGGAGGGGACGTTCCGTCTCCCGTAACATCAGTCGAGGATTCCCCTTGGAGTCAGTTCAGCATCTGAACTGGCTTTATGGCGGTATCGGGGTTTTGGCTATATTGGATTACACATCATCCAAATTTAGGGCTTATTCCGGCAATTCCAAATTTAGAATGCCACAAATATGCCTAGGATGCCGCACGAGTCGCTGCGGCGGGACGCTGTTCGGTTTGCGAACCGAATGCGCTTTTAAGTTTGTAGCGCCCCGCCACTATGATGTGAGATGACTATTCCTTTTTGGCATTTTTAATGGCGGGGCGCAGGAGTAAGGGCTTCGATTTTACCGCTGATAACTAACACGATGCGTTGGGGAACGCCCCCCCTTCCCCCCGATGGGGGATACAACGGGGGTTTCGGGACTCTGTCCCGGACCCTGCGAAGGGCTATCCGCCCTTTCGAATCCTGACCAGGCTTCGCCTGGACCATCGTGACACACAATCCATCGGCTTCACCCAACCGGTTTTGCTCCGATAGTCTACCTCGTAACGCAACCGGTTCCTCCTCCAACATCGCCCCCCTAGGGGGAGATGTCGCCGCAGCGACAGAGGGGGGGCCTCCCGCAGCCGCCAGCAATCTCGAATTTGGAATTGTTATGCTTATTCCCGCCCATCTTGACTCACCCGTAAAAAATGGTTATACTAATGTGGTTGTACATGCGCAACCCATATTATACGAATCATCCAAAGGAGCGATTCAAGTGGCGAAGCTGACCATCCTGTCTGACCGGTGCAAGGGCTGCGGCCTGTGCATAGAGGTCTGCCCAAAGAAGGTGCTGGGATTCGACAAAAACACACTGAACGCGAAGGGTTACCGGCCCGCCACCGCGCTGCAGCCCGAGGCGTGCATCGGCTGCGCGTTCTGCGCGCGGATGTGTCCCGATTGCGTCATTGCCGTAGAGCGATAGGAGTGAACAAATGGCTAAGTTATTGATGAAGGGGAACGAGGCGATCGCGGAGGCGGCCATCCGCGCCGGATGCCGCTATTTCTTCGGCTATCCCATCACGCCGCAGAATCATATTCCCGAATATATGTCCAAGCGTATGCCCCAGGTAGGAGGCACGTTCCTGCAGGCGGAGAGCGAGGTTTCAGCGATCAACATGGTCTACGGTGCGTCGGGAGCTGGCGCGAGGGTGATGACCAGCTCGTCCGGCCCGGGTATCAGCCTGAAGCAGGAGGGGATCAGCTATCTGGTCGGGGCGCAGCTGCCATGCGTGATCGTGAATATCATGCGCGGCGGACCGGGGTTAGGTTCGATCCAGCCGTCGCAAGGGGATTATTACCAGGCGACGCGGGGCGGCGGTCACGGTGATTATCGGATACCGGTGTTCGCGCCGTCGTCGGTAGGCGAGGCTGTCACGCTGACTCAGAAGGCGTTCGACATAGCGGACAAATACCGCTCGCCAGTAATCGTACTGGGTGATGGTATGATCGGTCAGATGATGGAGCCGGTCGACCTGCCGGATTCTACTGAGATCAACAGCGTGGATAAACCATGGGCGGCTGTCGGCTGGGACGGAGCGCGTCCTCGCGCGATAATCAATTCCCTCTATATCGATCCCTCCGTGCTAGAGCAGCACAACATCATGCTTCAAGAGAAGTTCGCGCAGATCGAGTCCGCCGAAATAGATTATGGCGCGGAGTTGGTCGACGACGCTGATCTGGTGATAGTCGCGTACGGCACAGTCGCGCGCATTGCACGCAGCGCTATACGCATGGCGCGTGCCGAAGGTATCAAGGCAGGGATGATCCGCCCGGTCACGCTATGGCCGTTCCCGTCCGATCCGATCGCCAAAGCTGCTGAAACGACGAAGGCGTTCCTCACGGTTGAGATGAGCGCCGGGCAGATGATCGACGACGTGAGGCTGGCCGTTGCGGGACGCAAACCAGTCCTATTCTATGGGCGTACAGGCGGTATGGTGCCTGCGGTTCGCGACGTGCTTCATCAGATACGCATAGCCGCGGGAGCAGTCGATCCGCGCAATCCGATAGAGGAGGCGATATAATGGCGGTCGTGTTTCAGAAGCCCAAGTCCCTGACCGACGACATACTGACATACTGTCCCGGCTGTACCCACGGCATTATCCACCGGTTGGTCGCCGAGGCTATCGACGATCTGGGCGTTCAAGACAAGACGATAGGCGTTGCGCCGGTCGGCTGCGCGGTGTTTGCGTATAACTTCTTCGCGGTGGATATGATGCAGGCCGCGCATGGCCGCGCCCCTGCAGTCGCGACCGGGATAAAGCGCGTTCATCCGGATAACGTCGTATTTACGTATCAGGGCGACGGCGACTTAGCCTCTATCGGCATGGCTGAGATCATGCACGCGGCAGGGCGTGGCGAAAAGATCACCACAATATTCGTCAACAACGCCATATATGGCATGACCGGCGGCCAGATGGCCCCTACCACGCTCATCGGACAGGTGACCACCACCTCCCCCTATGGCCGCAAGGAAGAACTGTGCGGTAAACCCATCCGCATGAGCGAGCTGCTCGCGCAGATGGATGGCTCGACGTACGTCGCGCGCGTATCTGTACACGACCCGAAGCATGTCTTGGACGCGAAGAAGGCCATACGCAAGGCGTTCGAGACACAGCTCAGCGGCGCGGGATTCTCAATGGTCGAGCTGCTCTCGACGTGCCCGACTAACTGGGGTATGACGCCGTCAGAATCGCTCAAGTGGGTCGCGTCCGATATGATACCCTACTATCCTCTAGGAGTCTACAAGGACTCGGCAAAGGGGGCGGCGTAATGGAAAAACGCATATTGATCGCGGGGTTCGGCGGTCAGGGTGTGCTGCTGATGGGGCAGCTGCTCAGCAAGGCGGGTATGCATGAGGATATGGAGGTTTGCTGGATGCCGTCGTACGGTCCGGAGATGCGCGGCGGCGAGGCGAACTGCGGCGTGATTCTCGCGGATGAACCGATCGGCTCGCCGCT
>JAISBH010000241.1 GCA_031266295.1 Oscillospiraceae bacterium
GGGTGAAACGGGGGTTTCGGGACTCTGTCCCGGACCCTGCGAAGGGCTATCCGCCCTTTCGAATCCTGACCAGGCTTCGCCTGGACCATCGTTTGCACACAAGCCATCGGTTTCGGCCAGCGAGTGTGCTTTAGAGTCTATCTCGTAACGCAACCCGTTCCCTCGTTCCAAGACCCTGGGGAGGTCGGGAGGGGGAGCGCGCTCCCCGTCCCCACGGCCCGGACGCGCCGCGTCCCGGACCCTGCGAAGGGCTATCCGCCCTTTCGAATCCTGACCAGGCTTCGCCTGGACCATCGTTTGCACACAAGCCATCGGTTTCGGCCAACTCGTTGTGCTTTAGAGTCTATTTCGTAACGTAGCCGACAACCCTCATCGCCCCCCTAGGGGGAGATGTCGCCGCAGCGACAGAGGGGGGGGCCCTCGTTCTACTCCATCAGCAACTCCCTCACATCGTCCTCCGTCAACCGCGACGGCCCCAACGCCGACTCGCTCGTCGATTCAGACGGAATTATCGCCTCGTACAGCGCGCGCTTCTTGTGGCTGAGCGAGTCCACGCGCTCCTCTATCGTACCGCGTGTGATCAGCCGTATCACTTGCACCGGATGTATTTGCCCAATCCGGTGCGCGCGGTCGGACGCCTGATCCTCTGCGGCCGGGTTCCACCACGGGTCATAGTGCAGAACCATGTCCGCCCCGATTAAGTTCAACCCCGCCCCGCCCGCCTTCAGCGATATCAGGAACAACTGTCCGTCGCCAGCGTTGAATCGATCCGCCATTGCCAGCCGCTCCCGCGTTGGCGTATGCCCGTCCAGGTACAGGCAGTCAAACCCTTCCGCCTTGAACCTCTCCTCCAACATCTTCAACATCCGCGTAAACTGCGAGAATATCAGTATGCGCCGCCCACTGTCCAGCGCGCCGGGCAGCAACTCCGTCAGCGCGTCCATCTTGCCGCTCGAACCGTCATACCCCTCGAACCTTAGCGACGGATGGCAGCATACCTGTCTCAACTCCATTATCAGCGACAGTATCTCGAACCTGCTGGACGCGAACCCCCGCGCGCTCAGCATCCGATCAATCTTCTCTCTCGCGCGCTGCGTCGCCGCTTGATATACCCGCCGCTGATCGACGGTCATTTCTACCCACATAACCTGCTCCGTCTTCTCCGGCAGATCGGGCAGCACGTCGCGCTTCAGGCGGCGCAGCAGGAATGGCCGGATTTTGCGCCTCAGCGTTTCCGCGTCCTGGCCCGCGCCATGCCTGGCCATGAACTGATTCTGGCTGAGCAGATAACCCGGCAGCGCGAAATCGAATATCGACCACAGCTCCCCAGGATGATTCTCCATCGGCGTGCCGGTCAGCGCGAACCGCGCGTCCGCGTTCAGCCGCTTTATCATCATCGTCGCGTAGGCGCGCGTGTTTTTGATCTGCTGCGCCTCGTCCAGTATTAGCAGCCGGAACGGGAGCGGCTCCATGTCCTCAATGTCCCGGCGCAATAATGGATACGATGTAATAATTAAATCGATATCACCGTTGGTCGTTAGATCCTGCCACAGTTTCTTGCGCTGGGTCGGCCCGCCCTCCACTACCACAGCCGTCAACCCTGGCGCGAACCTGTTGACCTCCGCCAGCCAGTTGTACAGCAGCGACGTAGGCGCTACGACCATTGACAGCGCGCGGCCTTCTTTGTTCTTGATCTCCTGTAACGTGGCGATGGCCTGAATCGTCTTGCCTAGACCCATGTCGTCCGCTAATACGCCGCCCATTTTCAAACGATATCGCGCGAGCAGCCATGAGAACCCCTCGCACTGATACGGGCGGAGCGTGGCGCTCAATCCGTCTGGCGGAGACGCGGCGTCGGCCTCATACTTGGCGGCCGCGTCGCGTATAGAGCGGTCTAGCGAGACGATGTGAGGCATTCCGTCCAGCAGCCCTATCCAATCAGGCGCGCGGTACAGCGCGGTCTCGATTACTCCATCCGCGCCGCCCGTCAGCCAAGCCGCGCCATCGGACAGCGAGTCGGCCATCTCACGCGCGAGGGGCTGCCAGCCATCCAATCCTTCCAGGTCTAGGAACGTGCCGTCGCGTAACCGGAAATAACGCCGCCGATCCCTCAGCGCGGCCAGCAATTCCTGCGCTTCAGGCGAGGGCTCGCCGTCTTGCGTCAATATGAATTGGATGAAGTTGCCCCTCTCGGTCAGCCGCCCGGACAGACTGGGGCGGCGCGGCTTCATCCGCTGGAACCGATCGGAGCAGTATACCTCGGCCAAGCGGTTCAACCCGGCAACGCCGTCCATGAAGAACGTCAGCGTCTGCTGCGCGTTCTCCAGATACGCGTGCCCCGATCGCACCCTGAATCCCGCACGCGACAGTTCCTCCAACACGGCGCGCTCGGCACGCGCGTCCCGCATCAGCAACGATGGCGACGCGCCTCCGCTCGTCGTCGGCGCGAAGGGATCGATCACCCTGTCGCCATAACGAAACTCGACGCGCGCTAGCACCGCCGCGTTCTCGCGATCCAGATACACCGCCGCCGTCAGCGCGCCTCGTTCTATGCGATCGCTCAATTCCGGCGCGATGTTCAGCGTCCCCGCGGCTTCCAGCGTCGGGAACAGCTCCGCCACCAGCGATTCCAGCCGGTCGGCGGGCAGATCGAAACCGATGCGCCCCGGATCACGCGCGTCCTGCGAGCGTGCGTACATCAGCGCGCGAACGATCGGCGCCTGCTGCGAGTCCAGCATATGGACTCGTCCCGCGCTGTATATGAACTCTGCACCGGGCGTCAGTGCGACCGCGTCGGGGGCCATCCGCGCCGTGAGACGCCACGACGGGGATTCGATATCACCGCTCGAGCTCCTCGCCAGGCCGAGGTTTCGCTCCCTGCGCGCGGTTACGTCAAACCTCAGCGGCAGGGGTTTGCGCTCCACGCCATTCACCTTGATCAACTCGCCGCGCCACGCTAGCGTAAACGGGTGTCCGGTCAGCATCCGCAGCAGCCGCAGCGCCGACGGCCCTGGTATCGCAACGAACTTATGCCCCCTCTGCCGCTGAGGCGCGGATAACGCAGCCTCCTCATCTTCCTTGAGCGGCTGGACGGGAGGCGTGATGCGCGGCGCGGCGAAGTCCCTCGCCGTCTCTTTGGAAGAGGCGTCGCCCAATGCCGAGGCTGCTGCTTTCGCCGCCTCGATTTCGCGCAGCAGACCCAGTATCAGCGCGTTACGGCGATTCCAGTGCAGCGCATCCTGCTCGATAGCCGATCTGCCAAAGGTTACAGGCTCGCCGCTGTCAAGCGCAAACAAGAATTGCGGCAGATTCCGCACGACATACAGCCTATCCAGCCCGGCGCGCAGCGCGACGTGCAGCTGCGGCTTCCCCGCCAGCATGCCCAGGTGCAACGTGACCTCAAGCCCTGGCTCGGCGTCGCCGGGCAGCGGCGGATCAATCGCGCGGGTGAGTATGTCGATTGGATTCAAATTATGCTTTCTTTCTTGCTGACAGTTTCAAACGCTGTTCTTGACTGAGCACGCGCTTGCGCATCCGCAGGTTTTTTGGCGTGACCTCCACCAGCTCGTCGTCGTCGACAAACTCCAGGCATTCCTCCAGGGTCAGCGGTTTGACGCTGACCAGGCGAAGGGATTCCTCGGCGGCCGACGAGTTGCGCGTGTTGGTCACGTGCTTCTTCTTGCACACGTTGACGGAGATGTCGCCTGGCCGCGCGTTCACGCCGACGATCATCCCGGCGTAGACGGCGGAGCCGGGCGTTATCAGCAGCGTACCGCGTTCCTGCGCGCCGAACAGGCCGTAGCTGGTCGCCTCGCCATCCTCGAACGCCGTCAGCGCCCCCACCTGACGATGGGGTATATCGCCCTTCATCGGTTCATACCGCTCGAACACCGCGCTCATGATACCCTCGCCGTGCGTGTCGGTTAGGAATTCATTTCTATAGCCGAATAATCCGCGCGACGGCACCAGGAACCGCAGCCGCACCCGATCCGCCCCTGTCATCGACTCCAGCAAGCCGCGACGCCGTCCCAGCTTCTCAATGACAGCGCCCACGTGCGCCGCCGGAACATCCGCTACCACCCGCTCCATCGGCTCGCACATCCGGCCGTCTATCTCGCGCGTTAGTATCTCTGGCTTGCCCACCTGGAATTCATAACCCTGGCGGCGCATCGTTTCGATAAGGATCGACAGATGGAGTTCACCGCGTCCGGACACCTGGAATGTGTCGGGCGAATCGGTATCCATGACGCGCAGCGATACGTCCGTGTTCAGCTCGCGCATTAACCGCGCGCGCAGGTGACGCGACGTGACATATTGACCCTCGCGGCCGGCGTACGGACCGTCGTTCACGCTGAAACTCATCTGAACGGTCGGCTCGCCGATCGTCACGAAATGCAGTGGTTCCGGTGCGACGGGGTCGTTGACGGTGTCTCCGATGCTCAAGTCCTCGATACCGCACAACGCGCAGATGTCTCCTGCGGAGACCGTTTGAGCCGGAACTCGCTTCAGTCCGTCGAATGTGAATAGCCCTGTAAGGCGGATGGGCTGAGAAACGCCGTCCTTACCGTATGTCGTACGAACGACAGACATGCCAGCGCAGAGCGTGCCGCGCTCAATCTTGCCGATCCCAATTCGACCGACATAGTCGCTGTAGTCTATCGTGGATATGAGCGCCTGCGCCGGGCCGTCGGCGTCAACCTCGGGCGCGGGCACGTATTTCACGATTGCGTCGAGCAGCGGGCGCATGTCCGCGCCCTGCTCATCCGGCTGGTCGCTGGCCGTGCCTCGACGCGCCGACGCGTATAGGAAGGGGGTGTCCAGCTGGCCTGCGTCCGCGCCGCAATCGATCAGCAGTTCCAGCGTCTCGTTGACGACCTCATCAACGCGCGCGTCGGAACGATCAACCTTGTTGATCACCACCTGCACGGGCAGATTCAGATCAAGCGCCTTGATCAGCACAAACCGTGTCTGGGGCATCGGACCCTCGAACGCGTCGATCAACAGCAGCACGCCGTCGGCCATCTTCAGCACACGCTCCACCTCGCCGGAGAAATCCGCGTGGCCGGGCGTGTCGATGATGTTGATCTTCGTGCCGTGATACATGATGGCCGTGTTCTTGGCCAATATCGTGATGCCGCGCTCGCGCTCCAGGTCGTTGGAGTCCATCACACGCTCCGCGACCTGCTGATTCTCACGGAATGTTCCCGACTGCTTGAGCATCTCGTCAACCAAAGTGGTCTTGCCGTGGTCGACGTGCGCGATAATGGCCACGTTGCGAATGTCGTCGCGTCTCATAATTGGATCAGTCCACCTGTCGTCAACTAATATAGGAGGAGATCGCCTCGCCCCGGCGCGCGGTTTCGGATAACTCCAGGCCTTTGTTATTATCTGCCGCCCAGCGTATAGACCATTCGTTCTTGAACAATAAAACCTCGCGGCCTTCGCGGTCGAGCGCTGGGGTCGTGGTCGAGGTCAGGCGCAGCTGGTTCAGCGGCTCGGGTTTAGCGTCCACCCAGCGAACGAAGCGGTAGTCGAGCGTTTCGCGGCGGATATCGACGTTATACTCGCTGTTTAACCGCGCTTCCAGCACGTCGAACTGCAGCGCGCCGACCGCGCCGACGATATATTCCTCGCCGAACGCGTCGAGCGTCTTGAACGTCTGGATAGCGCCCTCCTCCGCCAGCTGCGACACGCCCTTGACGAACTGCTTGCGCTTCATTGAGTCCAGAGCTGCGACGCGCGCAAAGTATTCCGGCGCGAACAAGGGTATCCCCTCGTAGCGCATATGGACGCCCGCCGACAGCGTGTCTCCCAGCCGGAACAGTCCCGGATCGAACAGCCCGATAACGTCGCCGGGATACGCAAACTCGACGGCCTCGCGCTCATCGGCCATGAACTGCTGCGGTTGCTTGAGCGCGACGGGTTTGTCGGTGCCGCTGTGCCAGACCGTCATGCCCTTCTCGAACACGCCGGAGCACACGCGCACGAATGCTAGGCGGTCTCGGTGCGCGGGGTTCATGTTCGCCTGTATCTTGAACACGAAGCCGGAGAACGCGGGGTCTTCCGGGTCGACGACGCCCATATCAGCCAGCCGAGGCTGCGGGGGCACGGTTATCTGGAGGAATGAGTCCAGAAGGGCTTGAACGCCGAAGTTGGTCAGTGCGCTGCCGAAGAACATCGGGGTGAGCGCGCCGCGCCGTATAGCGTCCAAGTCGAATGAATCGCCGGCTTCGTCAAGGAGGGCGACTTCGTCACGCAATTTGTCGATGTAGGATTGGTCGAGCGAGCCGGGCAGCGCGGGATCATCCAAGGCGAACACGATGGAAGAGGCGCGGTCGCGGCCATGCGCGCTGACCTGGAACAGTTCGACTTCGCGGCGGGCGCGATGATAGACACCTTGGAAGTCGCCGTCCGTGCCAATGGGCCAGTTGACTGGGCACGCGCGGATGCCGAGTATCTCCTCGAGTTCGGACATAAGCGAGAAGGGGTCTTTAGCGGCGCGATCCATCTTGTTCACGAACGTGACGATAGGGATGGAGCGCAGTCTGCAGACCTTGAACAGTTTGATGGTTTGAGTTTCTACGCCGCGTGCGCCGTCCATCAGCATGATGGCGCTATCGGTAGCGACCAGGACGCGGTAGGTATCCTCCGAGAAGTCTTGGTGGCCGGGAGTATCGAGGATGTTTACCCTGAAGCCGTCGTAATCGAAGCGAAGCACGCTAGACGTGACGGAGATGCCGCGTTGTTTTTCGATCTCCATCCAGTCGGAAGTAGCGTGGCGTTCGGCGCGGCGCGCTTTAACGGACCCGGCCTGGCGGATTGCGCCGCCGTAGAGCAAGAGTTTCTCGGTCAGCGTGGTTTTGCCTGCGTCCGGGTGGGAGATAATGGCGCAAGTGCGTTGTTTATCGACGATATCGCGCAGGGTAGGCATGGTGATTGCTCCTTCCGGTGAACCCTCGAATTACCACGAGATTTTATTGTAGCATATACGAGGGGCGTTCGCAAGAGTGGAAGAACCCCCTCTGTCGCTGCGGTTGCGTTACGGAACAGACTATCGGAGCACAACCGTGGGCCCCCCTCTGTCGCTGCGGCGACATCTCCCCCTACGGGGGGCGATGAGGGTTGTCGATTACGATGTGGTTCGCAAGCAACGGGGGACGGGGTGCGCCACGAGATAGACTATCCAGGTACAACCGGCTGGCCGAAACCGGTAGATTGTGTATCACGATGGTCCAGGCGAAGCCTGGTCAGGATTCGAAAGGGCGGATAGCCCTTCGCAGGGTCCGGGACAGAGTCCCGAAACCCCCGTTTCACCCCCCATCGGGG
>JAISBH010000262.1 GCA_031266295.1 Oscillospiraceae bacterium
CGGGGAACCGATTACGCTACGAGATAGACTATCCAGGTACAACCGCTGGCCGTAACCGGTAGATTGTGTATCACGATGGTCCAGGCGAAGCCTGGTCAGGTTTCGAAAGGGCGGATAGCCCTTCGCAGGGTACCGGGACAGAGTCCCGTAAACCCCCGTTTCACCCCCCATCGGGGGGAAGGGGGCGTTCCCCGTTCCAACCCCGCGCCCCGCCAGCGACAATACTGTAATGGAATAGTCGACTTACATCATAGTGGCGGGGCGCCACAAACTTAAAGCGCCTCCGGTTCGAAAACCGGACAGCGTCCCGCCGCAGCGTACAGCCGGGAGCTTCGCAGCGCAACCTACCCATCTCCATAGCGTACACGCGTAAGGGCTGTTTCATGTGTGTGGCGCGTAACGCACACTCGCGTAGGATTAACCCTTACGCGTTTACGCTATGGAGATGGGTAGGTTGCGCTTCGTTAGCCTCGGCTGTCTGCTGCGGCTTCACATCAGAGGCGCCGCGCGCATTCAACCGCATACGCCCTAGCGTTCTATTCACCTAATTAATGCAACCGAATTTTTCCAACAACGTTGCTGCCGAACGGCAAAACCCATACGTCTTTTACTTTGCATTTTAATAATTGGACGAACGGAGCACAAATGCGAAACGGAGATTTTATAAAGGAAACCATGCCCGTACCCAGGTATTGGCAGGAATCCTTCTGCGCGTGTCGAATTATGCATATACGAAGTGTGAAGCGGAGAGACCAAGGAGACTTATGCCGATAAGTAAGAAGGACAAGATCCGACGAATCGGGTTCGTTCTGTTGAAGGCGGTCGGTTTCTACACGGGATGGGCGCTCGGCATTGCCGCAACATCGTCCTCCTTTGGGATTACGCATCCTCCGACATGGCGGCTGCTCGCTGAAGCCGGACCGCTCGCGGCAATCGTACTGGTTACATACCTGTTCTGGCAGTTGATTGAAAAGCGTCGGCTGGATTTGCCGTTCAGCCGGAATTGGCCGCGCGACGCGCTGATCGGAACGGCGGCGGGCGCGGCGTGGATTGGCGGCGTAATCGCGCTGCTCACCGTGTTCGGCTGGTTCACGGTCGCCGGGAGGAACGCGGTTTCCTACGCGCCGGTATGGCTGCTCGCGCTTCTGCTGAATACGATAATGCAAGAAATGCTTGTAAGGGGATATATATTCTCACTGATCGAGAGGGAATATAACCCGATTGCCGCAAGCGTGGCGACATCCGTTCTTTTTACGCTGCTCCATGCGGGAGCGTTCGAGGCCGGGGCGGTTGCTGTGGCGAACGTGTTCACGATGAGCTTGTTCATGTCCGCGCTAAGGATCCGTTTCGGCGGCCTGCTGATTCCGGTACTTGCCCATTTCATATGGAATGGCGCGGGCGGGATTTTGATGAACGGAGTCCAGCTCGCGTCCGATTACCCGTCGATGTTCAATATTGCCCTTACGGGACCGACGCTGTTCTCCGGCGGATTATACAAACTGGAAGGCGGCCTTTTCGTCACGCTGCTTAACGCGGCGGGCATTCTGCTGTTCACACTCACCCGTAACTCCGGAGCGGCGCAAACGCACAAGAGCTAGAACCTGTTCGAAAAACTCTACAGTTGATCCCGCGCGTCACATACGCTATACTGGCTCCGTCATCAACAACATCATCGGAGGACAAACCCTTGAGTCAGAATAGGAACCATGACAATAATCAATGTAAGGTCGCCATGGTCACCGGCGGATCGAGCGGTATCGGGCAGGGAATCGCGATTGTGCTGGCGGAGCACGGCTACGACGTGGCGATCACCTACAACCGCAACCCGGAGGGCGCTGAACAGACGCGCGCCGACATAGAGGCATTGGGTCGCCGGTGTCTCATATACCAAGCGAGTTTCCAGGACACCAGCCTGCCCGCGAAGCTGGTTGACGAGGTTCACGAGGCGTACGGACGGATCGATGTGATGTGCTGCAACGCCGCTAAAGATTCGCGCAATAGCATCCTCACCGTTACTCCCGAGGAAATAGAGGAGATGATGCGCATCGACTTCGCGGGGTATCTGCTGCTGGCCGGAGCCGCGGCGCGGCACATGGTTCGCGACGGGATAAAGGGCAGCATATTCTTCACGACGTCCACGCGCGGCGAGCGTGCTTATGCCGAGGACGTGATATACGGCGGATTAAAGGCGGCGATCAACCGCTCGTGCCAGTCGATCGCGCTTGATCTCGCGCCGTACGGCATCCGCGCGAATTGCATCGCGCCGGGCGCTACCCGCGTGCGTCCGCCGCGCGAGCCGCAACCGGGTCAATTCGGGCTGGAGAAGGCCGTACCGCTTGGGCGCATGGGCACGCCGCGAGACAGCGGCGAACTGGTCGCGTTCCTCGCGTCGGGCAAAGCCAGCTATATCACGGGTACAACGATACGCGTCGATGGCGGGCTGATACTGTCCGGACCGCCGGAAGGCTGGGCTGAGGCGCATATTATCAACCCGAAATGGACGAAGCGGCATTATGATCGTCTGATGAACGGAGAATGATATGTATATCGACCTGTCGTTCCTGGCATACCCGCTGCCCGAAGATATCCGTCGGCTGAAGGAATACGGCGACTTCACCCGCGCTAAGTCAGTCATCAATCTGCGACTAAACAATCCCAAGACGCCCGACACCCTCAAGCGCCGTCTGCGCTATGAACTGCGGATCATCGACGCGCTGCCCAGCGAGTTCACGCTGAGCGAGCCGGATATATTTGAGAAGATATCCTCGAAGCTTGAAGGCTTCACGATGGACGAACTGAACCAACTGCGCGACGATCAAACCCTCGACTGGATCTATATCAACGGTAAGGTGCGCTATAAAGACGACAGCGTCGCCAGCATGTTAAAAACACGCGTGGATCTAAGGCCCCGCATCCGCGACAAGCAGGCGCTTGCCGACCGCGCCGCGATGTTTGAAACGCTGAACGCCGTCGCCGCCGACATGAAGAAAAATGGTCACGCATCATATCGGTACAGTATAAGAACAGTTATGTCGGTGGACGAAGAAGCGCGACAGCCGGGCAAGAAGGTTCGCTGCTACCTCACGCTGCCTATGCGCGACGCGCAGTGCAAGCCCATCGGCGCGATCATCACCGCTCCAGAAGCGAGGCATATCGCCGCCGAGGATCATCCGCAGCGCACCGCGTTCTTCGAGGAGATAGACAGGGACGGCTTGCGATTCACTGCGGATTATGAATACGAGATCGACGCGCCGTATGTCGAACCGGATTGCGCGGCGGTCAAGCTGGGCGTCGCGCCGAGATGGATGGAGCCGCGCTTCACGGCGGAACTGCCGCCGCAGATAGTGTTCACACCGTTCATCCGCTCTTTGGCGGATGAATTGGCCGGGGGTGAGACCAACCCGCTGAAGGCCGCGCGCAAGTTTTACGATTACGTCACGGT
>JAISBH010000300.1 GCA_031266295.1 Oscillospiraceae bacterium
TTCACGCACCCATACCGCACACGATCGTGCGGTCATACGTACGTTACCCAGCCAACCGTATACCCCCACCCAGCCCCGCCGCGACGCCAACCGACCTGGTCGCAACGTTCCGGCAGCATATGCGCGTCCGAACAGCCCGCGCCCGTTCGTCCCCGATCCGGAGTTCGAGGATGGCTTAAACGCCTTGACATTCCCGCCGCCGCCTACCGAACCTCCGATCATCCATCCGGAAGGCACCCCAATGGGCACGGTGCAGCGATACCTGATGGGCTTGACCGCCAAAATGGGCGCAGACGTGAGGGTATATGTCACCGAAGATGAGGAGCATCACATAACCGCGAAGATGGTCGGCGACACACTAGGCATATTGATAGGCAGACGCGGCGAGACGCTCGACGCCATCCAATATCTATGCAGCCTGGCCGTGAACCGTGGTCGCGACGAGTACATCCGTATCACGCTGGATACGGAAAACTACCGTGCCCGCCGCGAGGAAGCGCTGAAGCGCCTAGCATACCGCCTCGCAACCCGCGCGGTCAAGTTGGGCCGCCGCGTTGCGCTCGAGCCGATGAATCCGTATGAACGCCGAATAATGCACTCAGCGCTGCAGAGTTTCGAGGGTGTGACGACCCACTCCGAGGGTGAAGAACCGAACCGGCATGTCGTCATATCGATTAAGCGAACCGCCGTCCCTCAACCGCAGACAACCAATTAAAAGAACGGCGAATCCCAAGCCTTATCGGCGATCGAAGAATGGCTTTGACTCCGGTCGAGGATTCTGATATAATCCCCTGTACCGAGTCATACTATAACGAATATCGGCGATGATGGAGCCGAGTACCCCGTGCGCACCGACAGGGAGCATCCGCCGAGGCGGTCAGGTTAACGCCTGACGCCCGGCTGAAAGCGGATGCCGGAATGAGCCGGGCGAAAGAACACTCCGGAGTCCGCGATTCGAACCCGCTTTAACGCGGCTAGGGTCGCGCGCGATCCGCGCGTTAAAGCGGGGTTGAGGTGGGCGCGCTGTTGTCGTGCCAATCAGGGTGGTACCGCGGAGTTTTCCGTCCCGAGCGTCGCTCGGGATTTTCTTTTGGAGGAAATGTGATGGATTCAGTCAAGACAATTCGCGCGATGGAATCGGCCCCGGTCACGACCGCGGAACTGGCGGCCCTCAAGGACGGCGGCGGTATGGTGACGGTGCACGGGATGGTGCATACACTGCGCAACTTCGGGGGCGTGAGATTCGCCGTGCTTAGACGGCACGACGGCGTGACGCAGGTTGTGCTGCCGGAGGATATACGGCTGCCCAAGGAGGGAGACGCGGTTGAGATCACCGGCGCGATAGTCGCGGAACCGCGCGCTCCAGGCGGGTATGAACTGCGTGCCGAGTCGATCCGCGTGCTGTCAACGCCCTCTGAACCCATGCCCGTGCCCATCCACAAGACGAACATGGGCCTGACGCTCGACACCGATCTGTCGCTGCGCCCTGTCACGCTGCGCAATCTGCGTGCCCGCGCCGTGATGAAGCTGCAAGAGGGATTGGTGCGCGGCTTCCGCGACAGCCTGAACGCGCGCGGCTTCACCGAGATCCACTCGCCGAAACTGGAAGCGCTGTCAGCCGAGGGAGGTGCGAACGTATTCCGCGTGCCGTATTTCCAGCAGCACGCAGTGCTGGCGCAAAGTCCTCAGTTCTACAAGCAGATGATGGTCGGGGTGTTCGAACGCGTGTTCGAGGTCGGCCCGGTGTTCCGGGCGGAGAAGCACAACACCGCACGGCACCTGAACGAATACACATCGCTGGACTTGGAGATCGGGTTCATCGACTCATTTGAAGACGTCATGTCTAACGAGACGTACGCGCTGAGGTACATGATGAACCTGCTCCGCAGCGAGTATGCGCCGCAGCTGGGTTCGCTGAAGCTCACGCTGCCCGAGATAGGCGCGATACCCGCCCTGCGCTTCGACGAGGCGAAGGCGCGGGCCGCCGAGGCGTACAACCTGCCGCGCGTCGATCCGAACGACCTGACCCCCGAAGAGGAACAAGCGATAGGCCGCTACGCCGCCGAGAAACTGGGTAGCGAGTTTGTATTCGTCACGCACTATCCCACTAAGAAACGCCCCGTCTACGCAATGGACGATCCGGACGACGCGAGGTACACGCTTAGCTTCGATCTGCTGTTCCGGGGAATGGAGGTCACGACAGGCGGACAACGCATCCATGATTATGACCGGCAGGTCGCAAAGATCGCCGCGCGCGGACTGGATCCGGCCGGGTTTGAGTGTTACCTGATGATCCACAAGCACGGTATGCCGCCGCACGGCGGACTGGGCATGGGACTTGAACGGCTGCTGAAACAGCTGATCGGCGCGAATAATATCAGAACGGCGTGCTTGTTCCCGCGTGATACTACCAGGCTGTCACCGTAAATGGGATTGACGTGAGTAGGACGCGGGGGCTAACCCCCTCTGCCGCTGCGGCGGCATCTCCCCCTAGGGGGGCGATGAGGGAGGAAGAACGGCGGGGTGGCCTGGCGAGTTTACGCTGTATTTGGGGTTCTATTTCGGAATTGAGCGGGGGATATATATGGAATTAACGGACGCGATGACCCATAGCATTGCGAAACTGTCGGGTATACGGCTGTCGGATTCTGAAGCGGCGGCGATGACGCGCGACCTGGGTGGCGTGGTGGGATACTTCGACCTGCTGAACGAGCTGGATACGCGAGGTGTGTCGCCCCGCGCGCATGTGCTGCCGCTGGTCAACCACTGGCGTGAGGATGCAGTCACGCCATCCGCGCCGCGCGACGAGTTGATCGCCAACGCTCCGGCGCGGCACGACGGTTATGTCGTCGCACCCAAAACCTTCGAGGGAGGCGGCTCGTCATGAATGATTATCTGTCATACTCCGCAATCAAGCTGGGCGGCTTGATTCAATCAAAGCAGATCGGCGTCGAGGAACTGACCCGCGCGGCGATCGAAGCCGCGAAAGAATCCAACGGCAATATCAACGCCTTCATCACAATCAATGAGGATGAGGCTATCCGTCAAGCGCGCTCTATCCAATCCCGGATCGACAGCGGAGACATACCGTCCAAACTGGCGGGCGTGCCTTGCGCGGTCAAGGACAACATCAGCACGCGCGGCACGCCGACCACCTGCGCGTCTCGGATACTTGACGGCTACACGCCGATGTATGACGCGACCGTCGTGGAGCGGCTGCGCTCGGCGGGAGCGGTGATGATCGGCAAACTGAACATGGATGAGTTCGCGATGGGTTCGACGACCGAAACCAGCGCCTACGGTCCTGCTCGCAACCCATGGGACCACGCGCGGTGTCCAGGCGGATCGAGCGGGGGCGCTGCGGCGGCTGTCGCGGCGAGGGTTGCGCCGTTCACTCTGGGCAGCGACACGGGCGGATCTATCCGTCAACCGGCGGCGTTCTGCGGTGTGACGGGTTTTAAGCCCACATATGGCGCGGTATCACGCTGGGGGTTGATCGCGTACGGCTCGTCGCTGGATCAGATCGGCCCGATCGCGAAGGACGCGCGCGACTGCGCGGCGGTGATGACCATACTCTCAGGCGAGGATAAGCGCGACGGCACGTCGATGCCGTTCGAGTTTGACGATTCGTTCATACTAAACATCAACGCGGATTCCGCCGATCTACTAAATGGATTGCGGGTCGGCGTGCCGGACGAGGCGTTCGAGACGGGATTGGATCCATCGGTTCGCGCGCGGACGTTGGAAGCGGCGGATACGCTGTCGAATCTCGGCGCGGCAGTCGAACGGTTCTCATTCCCTATGTTCAAATACGCCGTACCCGCGTATTACATCATCGCCTCGGCGGAAGCGGCGTCGAATTTATCGCGGTATGACGGCATCCGCTACGGGCGCGGCGTCGCCGAACCGGGACTGCCGCTGGACGAGGCGATCATCCGCGCGCGCAGCGAGGGTTTCGGGCGCGAGGTGAAGCGTAGACTGA
>JAISBH010000018.1 GCA_031266295.1 Oscillospiraceae bacterium
GCAGTCGATGGTGTTCGGCAACATGGGCGACGACTCCGGCACAGGCGTTGCGTTCACGCGCAACCCTTCCACCGGCGAGAACAAGCTGTACGGCGAATACCTGCTCAACGCGCAGGGCGAGGACGTTGTATCCGGCGTGCGCACGCCGCAGCCCATCGCCACCCTGGGTGACGCGATGCCCGAGGTGTATAAGCAATTCACCGACGTCGCGACCAAGCTGGAGAAACACTTCCACGACATGCAGGACATGGAATACACGATAGAGCGCGGCAAGCTGTTCATGCTGCAGACCCGCAACGGCAAGCGTACAGCCGCCGCGGCGCTCAAAATCGCGGTCGATCTGGTAGAGGAAGGCATGCTCACAGAGACGGAAGCCGTGATGAAGGTCGAGCCGAAGCAGCTCGACGCGTTGCTGCATCCGACGTTCGACCCGAAGGCCATAAAGGCGGTCAAGCCCATCGCGACGGGTTTGCCAGCCTCTCCCGGCGCCGGCAGCGGCCAGATCTACTTCACGGCTAAGGAAGCCGTAGCGGCCGCTCAAGCAGGGCGGAAGGTATTGCTCGTTCGCAAGGAGACCACACCCGAGGACATCGAGGGCATGGATCTGTCGCAGGGCATACTGACCGTATTCGGCGGTATGACCAGCCACGCCGCAGTCGTCGCACGCGGTATGGGACGTTGCGCGGTTGTAGGTTGCGGCTCATTACAGATCGGAGCGGACGAGAAGTCCGTCACCGTCGGCGGCGTTACGTATAAGGAAGGCGACATACTCTCTATCGATGGCTCGACCGGCAATGTCTACGCCGGCGCGATCCCGACGGTAGAGGCTCAGGTCGCGGGCGATTTCGCCAAGCTGATGGGATGGGCGGATCATCTGCGCCGCCTGAAGGTTCGCACGAACGCCGATACCCCGCGCGACGCGGAACAGGCGGTCAAGTTCGGCGCGGAAGGTATCGGGCTGTGCCGCACGGAGCACATGTTCTTTGAGGCGGACCGCATCAGCGCGGTGCGCGAGATGATACTGGCGGGCAATGAGACCCAGCGCCGCGTGGCTCTGGCCAAGTTGCTCCCCATGCAGCGAGGTGACTTTGAGGGCATCTACAAGGCGATGGGCGAGCGTCCAGTAACGATCCGTTTCCTGGATCCGCCGCTGCATGAGTTCCTGCCGCAGAAGTACATGACCGACGAGATAGAGGCGATCGCCAAAGAGCTGAAGACCACCTCCGGCGCGATCATCGCTAAGATCGATCAGCTGCATGAGTTCAACCCCATGATGGGACACCGCGGCTGCCGCCTGTCGATCACATTCCCGGAGATCGCCGAGATGCAGACTCAGGCCGTCATCGAGGCCGCCTTGAACGTGCGCAACGAGACAGGACTGAACATCAAGCCGGAGATCATGATCCCCCTGATCGGAGACGTGAAGGAACTGGCCTTCGTCAAGAAGATAATCCTTGAAACGATAGAGAAGGTATTCGCGGCGCGGGGCGAGAAGATCGATTACATGATCGGCACGATGATCGAGATACCGCGCGCGGCGATCACGGCTGACGAGATAGCGACAGAGGCGGAGTTCTTCTCATTCGGCACGAACGATCTGACTCAGATGACGTTCGGTTTCTCTCGTGACGACTCGGGCAAGTTCCTCGATGCGTACTACGAGAAGAAGATATTCGAGTCCGATCCGTTCGCGCGGCTGGATCAGGACGGTGTGGGCAAGCTGGTGAAGATGGCGTGCAAGCTGGGCCGGGAGGTCAATCCGAAAATCAAGCTGGGCATATGCGGCGAACATGGCGGCGATCCGTCGTCGGTCGTATTCTGCCACAAGGCCGGGCTGGACTATGTGAGCTGCTCGCCGTTCCGCGTGCCGATCGCCAGACTGGCCGCTGCGCAGGCTGCCATTCAGGATAAGTAAGCGGGACTTATAGCTTGACACTATAACAAGAGAGTGGCTGTATCAGCAGATACGGCCACTCTTGTATGTTAACTGGTCACTGTATTAACCGATTGTCCAGTTAGGCAGTCAATATGTTATCGGTTGGATTCAGCCAGCGTACGCAGCACTTCGTATTCCCGCAGGTTGCGCGCGTTCAGATAGACGCCGCGCGCCAGCAGTATCCCGCCGCGCCAGTAGAGAGGCAGCAGCGGCATGTCGTTGGACATCAGCGCCTGTATGTCGTACCACGCCTCGCGGAACGAGGTCTCATCTGGGGCGCGGCTCAGCTGCTTGAGGGATTCGCCGATATCCTTGCTGCGATAACGCACGTAATTGGATTCGCTCGTAGTTGACAGCAGGAATGTAGGATCAGGTATCATGCCGAAATTTATCCCGCAAAGGAACAGGTCGAAGTCGCCGCTGGTCAACTTGGCCTTGCCATTGTCGAATATGTAGTATGTTATCTTGGCGTTGACCCCCACCTGCGCCAGCATGTCCTTTATCTGGAACGCTGCGTCATGCCGCAGCGTGCCGCCCTGCTCGTCATAGTAGAACAGTCTCAGTATGAGCGACTCGCCGTCCGCGTTCACCCGGAATCCATCGGCGCCGCGCGCGGAGTATCCCAGCGCGTCAAGCATCCGGTTGGCCGCGTCTGGATTGTAGGCGTATGTCTTCGCGTCGGCGTTGTATATGCTGGATGTCGGCATCGCTATCGTGTCAGTAACTGTCACTACATTTTGATAAACCATTTGAGCAATGCGGCTGCGGTCAATCGCATGGCTCAATGCTTGGCGCATCTCGGGCGTTTTAAGGACGGCCGCGCTGTTGTTGTACATCAACACTTCCAACTGGCGGGTGATGTAGTCCAGCGACGTGATCGCGCTGCCTATCACACCCCTGTACCGTGTTGCCTGAAGCGAGCGCGTCATCAGTACATCCACCTGCTCCAGCTGAAACGCGGTCAGCGCGTCTGCGTCCGTGCCGAACCACTGCGCGGTAATCATGCGGATCGCCGACGGACGCTGCCACCACGCTTCGTTCGCGATCATAAGCATCTGATTGCCCGGCTGGTAGAAGTCCACCCTGTACGGGCCTGTTCCCGGAGGACAGTCAACCTTCGTCTCGCCTTCGGGTAGTATAGGAAATGTCATGACATATAGTGCGGGATAACCTGACTGCTTGGCCCTTATGCGTACGACGTATTCACTCTTGGCCTCCCAATCGCTGAGCATCGCGGCGGTTTGACTGAACATGCCGCGCCCCTCTATGGCCAGCTCGCTGATCGTGTTCAGCGTCGCGACGACGTCTCGCGCGGTCAGTTCCTTTCCGTTGTGGAACTTAACGCCCTCGCGCAGCGTGAATTCCCATACCCCGCCGCTGCCTATCTCGATCCAGCTTTCGGCCAACATGGCTTGCGGAACCCGTCCGTCGTCTAGTGATATCAACGATTCATATACCAGCCCCATTATGGATTGCGGATCTCGTTCCACGCACGACAGTGGGTTCATACTGAGATCGGGTGAGCATACCATAGCGACGTTCAGCTCAGAAGGTATGCCGCCGGACGCTACTGCGCCAAGCGGCATGGCCATAGGCGCGAGCGTCAGCAACGCAAATAATAGCGGCAGCGCTCTACGCGTCCGCATCCGGCGTTTCCGGTTCAGGGTAATAATGCCTCTGGTATACATCATACGCGTTCATCACCTTGCGCACATATCGATCGGTGTCCCCGAACGGAATCACCGTCAGTTCGCCATCCTGGGTGTAGTCCGGATTGTTAAGCCACGCCTCGACCTGACCTCCGCCCGCGTGATAGCCTGCCGCCACCTTGACCGGATCGCCGTCAAACTTGCGCGTCAGATACCCCATGAACCAGCAACCGAATCGGATGTTGGTTTCCGGATCGTACAGCGCATCCAGACTGAACGGCTCCTTTAGCTTGCCAGCCACCCACTCTGCCGTGCCGGGCATCAGCTGCATCAAACCTCGCGCACCTAGGCGTGACTCCGCCTTCGGATCGAAGCTGCTCTCATTTAATATCACTGCCGCTACCAGTGCCGGATCTAATCCTTGCGACTCCGCGCCGGCTTCGACCATGTCTCGGTAAACGAACGGATGCCGCGCTTCCTCCAACGCCCATTCGGCCTGGCGGAGTCGCTCCGCTACCTCTGCGCGGTGATTAGGCAGCCATATCAGCGCAAACCAAGCGCCGACGATCAATACCAGCGCCAGAGTTACGCACAGTACCGTCCTCGACATGCGCCGCCGCTTTCGGCGCGGCTTGACGAACGGCGCCGGATAATCATACTTGTCCTTTTGCCAAGCCGCAGCGTGCCTGGGTTTATATGTTCGGGATTCTGTCAAAACAATCAGCCCCTATACCATTGTCGCCCTGTTCCATTGCCGCGCCGCCATAGCGCATATCCCCATCCTTGAACCTAGCATCGGCAGTATTACATCCGCGAGGCGCGCCTTCTCATGGAACGGCGTCTGGCTGGCTATCCTCGCGTTCGCCTGTTTTGCGGTTAGACGATCCCTTTCCATCAGTCGTTCGAGCTGTGTTGACACAGGGCAGTATGTTACCCATATCTCGTCGCACATGCCGTGCATACCCGACTCAATCAACAGCGGCGCTTCCAGCACCGCCGCAGTCACGCCGCTCTCGCACAAGACAGCCAGACGTGCACTGCACTCGGCGATCACCATCGGATGAACGATCGACTCCAGATCACGGCGGGATTGCTCGCTGTTAAACACGATCTCCGCCAGCGCCGCGCGGTTCAGAGTCCCATCAGCGGCAAACACATCGCCACCGAATCGATCACGTATACCCGGCAGCGCCGCGCCACCCGCTGCGGTCAGCGCACGCGACACTGCGTCCGCATCTACGACAGGCGCGCCTAGTTTCCGCAGCATGGAACTGAACGTACTCTTTCCGCTGGCGATACCACCGGTCAGCCCGATTATATGCATGTATCAGTCTTTCAGCCGGATGGCCTCGCGCAGTATGTCTTGAGCTAGAGGAGCCGCGGCAATCGCGCCTGATCCTCCGCCCTCGATCAGTACACAGATGGCCAGAGGGTGCTCCGGATCGTCGATGAACCCGGTGAACCATGCGTGCGTTGGCACGGTCTTATCGGATGAAACCTCCGCGCTGCCCGTTTTGCCTCCGATACGATATCCTTCAATCGACGCTTGCGAAGCCGTTCCCACCTGCACCGCCGCAACCATCGCTTCTTTGAGGATTGAGGCACGCGAGTCGTCCAGTACCTTGCGGTATACCGATGAACCGACGGGCAGACCGCCACTTGCGGTTGAACTTGCGCGGTCGAGAAGCTTCGGTTCCATCATCGTGCCGCCGTTGGCGATCGTGGCAGCGACCAGCGCCATCTCCAGTGGAGTGGTCTCGACGCGTCCCTGTCCGTAAGCGGACTGCGCGAGATCGTCACGGGTCGGCGACGTGGTCGGATACTTGCTATCCTTGACCACCAGGTCGCGGAACAGGACGGTATCGTTAAACCCGAACGCGCGCGCCTGACGCTCAATCGCGGGATAACCCATCTCCAGCGCCAGCTGTGCGAACGTGATGTTGCAGCTCTGCTCCAGCGCCTGACGCAATGTGACCGCTCCGTGTGTCGCGCCGTTAGCCTCCACTATCGACAGTTGATCCACGGTGAACCTTCCCCCGCAGTTGAATGTACGGGATTCAACGCCCGGCAGTTCCTTCAACGCGGCGGCGTACGTGATCAGCTTGAACAGCGATCCCGGCGGATACAACACGTTCGTCGCGCGGTTGAAATATGAACCGGGCGCGTGATCATCGGTGGCGGGGTCGAAATTGGGCAGCGACACCATCGCGCGGATCTCGCCCGTCTTGTAGTTGAGCACAACAACCGCGCCTGACTTGCCCGCGGGGAAATGTTCCGCCGCGTACTTGCACAGCATCGCGTCTACGGTCAGCCGGATATTGTCGCCGCGTCTCGGTTCATCGCTGAACAGCTGCCCCAGCCGTGCCGTCCATCCAGCGCGATAACCCAGCAGGTATGCGGCCATGAATGATTCAACCCCGTTGGCGACCTGTCCCTCCGTGTCGCCCAGCAACTGTGACACCGCCCGTCGTACAGACGGATTCTCGGCGTACACGCGTTCGTAATCACCTTGCGCGTTTTCGACGCTCTTAGCCAGCGACATGCCGTTCTTGTCGTATACGGAACCCGGGATCACACCGTCGGTGTGGATTATGTTGGGATTGGCCGGATCCGCAAACCAGCGGTCTGAATACACCGTCACGTTGTATGTGAAGAACCCGCCCAGGCATAGGAACATCACCGCGAATATGCCGGTGATGAGTCCCGCTGTACGGCGAATACGCTTCATACCTCTACCCTCCGACCTCGCGCGTCGTCCAGATGAAGGTCGAACGCACCGCAGAATACTGTCCTAAAATGGCGCGCGCGTCCTGCTCGTCCTGATCGGCGCACGCGTAAACGCCGTTGAGTATGCCCATCAGCATCATGCAAGAGAGCATCGACGATCCGCCTTGGCTGATAAAGGGCATTGTAACGCCGGTCAGCGGGAACATATTGACGACGCCGCCGACGATTACGAACGTCTGGAAACCAATCAGCGCGGTAACGCCGATAGCCAGCAGCGCGTGAAATCTGCGCCGCGCGCGCTGGGCGATCCGCATTCCTCGGAACAATATTACCACATATACGGCCAGCACGGCCAGAGCAAACACAGCGCCGAACTGAGAGCAGACGACCGAGAATACAAAGTCGTTGGAATATTCAGGCACCCAACGGAACGTATCGCGAATACCATAACCCAGGCCGTGTACCCCTCCGGCAGCCAGCGCCATCAGCGACTCCGCGATCTGATAGCCCTTCAGGCCTACGCCACCCTTGTCGTCCATAACGCGCATGAACGGATTCAGCCACTGCTCGACGCGCGTCCGGAACTTGCCCGTGTTCTGGTATACCAGCCATGCGGAACCAGCGCCTCCGGCCACGCCCGTGAACAACAGCGTGAAACTGCCAGTCGCCGCGAAGAACATCAGCAGCGCCGTCATCGCGTACAGCACGCATGTGCCCAGATCGTCCTCCGCGATCAGCAGCCCGACGCACATCACCGCGAAACCCATCGCCCACACCGAGTCCGGTCGCCAGCTATGCCCGGACAGCATGTCGGCCAGCAATATTATAAGCAGTATCTTCACGCCCTCGCTAGGTTGGATCGACAGCGTTATTATGGATCTCCCCGTAACCGCATCCGTTACGCGCTGGATTGGGATATGCGCATGCGCGCCATTCACAGTATTGAATAGCGGCGCGATCAGAAGCATGGCAGCGAGTATGGCGAGATGCGGCCACCACCGGCGAAGTGTCTTGACGCGCCTTACCGCTAGACTAACGACAACCATTAGGATGGAGCCGATAGCATACCACAGCGCGTGATACAATCCGCTGCCGCGGCTGATGCTATACTGGACGAGCACCCCCAGCGAGCACAGGAAATTCATCATCGTCATAAGCAGAGGATCCGCGCCGATCCATTTGGGGAACAGATACGCACCTATAAATATCATGGCAAGCAAACCGATGGTGATCAACAGCGCGGTGAAGTCGGCGGTATACATAGTGGATGCGCCGGAAACAGGCGCGCCATGGAGCATCGCGAGCATCCCGAGCGCGAATGTGAACAGCATTACCAGCATAACGAGGCGTTGACGAAGATCCCAGCGCGCCATGGGTCGCTCCTTTCGTAAGCAGGGTTTATTCAGCGTCCGTCGCGGCGGATTCTGTCAGTTCATCAGCATCGTCCGTATCAACGGGATAGTCGATTTCGTCAGATTCGTCAGATTCATCAGTCTCCGCAGACTCGTCGGATTCGACCGAATCCAGCGGCGAACCCCTGCGCAGTCGGAACAACCTGCGCGCGGAAGGCTCTTCTTCGACTGTCGAGCCATCGCTGAGAGGCGGCGTGATTCGCGCGGCAGCCAGATCCCGTGCCCCGTCGAGCAGATTCAGCTGAAACGACAACGAACCCCATTCGACGCGGCTGTCCTCGTCCAGCAGCACGGGTACGCGGTAAGCTATACCGTTGACTGATACGCTGCCGCCGCCAACAGGTGAGAATAACATGCCTACCTGTGTCAGCGTAAACCTTCCCGCCTTGCCGGGTATTTCGGCGGAGGGTATATACACGTCGCACGCGCGCGCGCTGCCCACTGTACCTTCGACCGGGACGGGGAACCACTGTTTCGGCGACACACGCTTGCTCGTTCCGCCCGTCAGTTTCAGATAGCCCACCGCCTCCGTGCTAGGTTCGGACGCGGCCTTGCGCGCCCTGCGATCCGCGCGCGCCCAGGCCGCGCCGCACAATACTATCGCCACGCCTAGCGCCATGAACAGGTAGCTGAGCGATAATGACAGCGCGTCATAGACCGGTTTGGTCATTCGCCGCCTCCAAATGTTACTGTAACCACGCCGCGTGAACGGCGTGTCTGTGCAGACTATAATAAACCAGCCACATCGGCGGCACGAGCACCTAGCTCAACGCGCAGCGCGTCCCGATCCGGCACGTACGCTTTGATTACATCCAGCTTGCCGACAATGTCGAACGCCGGAGCATCCGCCGGAACAAACACACTCTGCCCTGGTCTTACCGACAGATTGAACTCGCCGCCCGCCAGCCGCCCTGCGCCCAACGCCGTCAGCATCGCAAACGAACCGTCGTCCCCGACTTGGGGCATCACGCCGCGCACCGCCAGCCGCTCCAGCGCGAAGTATTCGTCCGCAATGTAGATTGTCCGAGCGTTTACACCGTCCAGCAGCGTCACGCCGGACAGCGACTCTCCCAAGGCCTCCGGCTTGATTACATTCAAAGCATGGTCGATGTGCAGTTCGCGTAGATTCCCTTTCGCGTCGCGGCGCATACCGTCCCATAGCCGATACGTAACGTCGCTGGACTGCTGTATCTCATATAGCACGATACCCGCGCCAATAGCGTGCACAGTCCCCGCCGGGATGTAGAACACCTCGCCAGGTTGAACGAATACGCTGTTGAAACATGCCTCGACACGATCGGCCGCGTCCGGCTCGAACATGCGCGACAGCTCGCGCCGCAGCGTCTCAGCCCCGATGCCGGGGAGCAGTCCGTATACTAGCTTCGCTCCCGGCTCGGCCTTGAGTATCAGCCACGCCTCGGTTTTTCCCAACTTGCCTTCGTTTTCCGCCGCATAGGCGTTGTCCGGATGAACCTGCACGCTTAAGCGGTCGCGCGCGTCTATCAGTTTCAATAGCAGGGGAAACGTACCCGCAGCGCGTGTTCCAGTCAGCGACACGCCGAAGCGCTCAATCAATTCGGTCAGAGGCGTGCCGCTGCTATCGCGACTTTCCAGACCGGTTAGCGCTGAGATCTCCAGGCTTTCGCCCGTGCGCTCGTCCGGGGTATCCTTGCCGAACATAGAGCGCAAAGCGCTGCCGCCCCATGGAGTCTGTGCACCGTGCCTGTACGCGGGATTCATTATGAACGGTATCACTAAGGCCTCCAGTTTTCGAACAGACCCTAATCTAAGTTCGCATCATCCGTGACACGCCAGCGTTCCTCGTTGCAGGTCAGATTCACAAGGTATGTGCCGAATGACTCGCCATTCTCCAACGATATGAACTCTATCGCCAGCTGCGCCACAGCGTCCGGAGTCGCGTCATCGTACCAATACAGCGTTTGATCCGAACCGATCCACTCTGAGCCGACAGACTTGGCGGCCTCGCTTATCCGATCCCATACCTTCAGCACGCCGCCTACTGCGGTCCAGCGATATATGCACGCTATAGGTTCGCCGGTTTCCGTTTCCAGTGCAACCTCAAGCGGAAGTCCGGGTAAGTTGTTCGCGCCGGGCGTGAACGCGCGCAGCGTATCCAGGTGCATCACACCAGCGCCTATTGACGCCGTCAACCGCAGCGCGAGCGAATCGGAGCCGGTGTTCATCAACAGGTCCGGGTTGTACATGATCGCGATCGTGCCGTATCCTCCATTCTGGATAAAATCGGCCAGATGAAACGCAATCCAGTTTTCCTTATCATCCTGCGTCAACAGCCCGTTTTCAATCAGTGTATCAGACATGGATTCGAGGAACAACTCGTAGTCCGGGCGCAGTTCCTTCAGCGCCTCGGGGGACAAGAACGCCGAACTGCGCGCCGAAGCGGCAGCCGCGCCCAACAACAGACACAGCGCGCACGCCGAGCACACAGCCAACAACAACGCGATAAAACGTTTCAACAGTAACATACCGATCTCCTAACATAAAGAGAAACCTATCTCTAGAACGAATAGGCAATACAACTTCTTCCCAGTCATATATTTTACATGATTCTGTAACATTCTTATTGTGGAGTGCAAACGAATGTCAGGCACCTGTTTTTTTGTCAAAATGGAGCGAGTTGATCGCATAAATCAGGGGTGGTGTTGACAAGTGGCGATGATAGTGTACAATGACACCATGGGGGGAGTAATATGGCGCAAAACATCCATGTAACATACCTGGAACACAGCGCATTCGCCGTTTATACCGACAGGACGGCGCTGATATTCGACTACGCTCGTCCCACGCCGAGCCGCGAGACGCCGGTGTCGTCCGAGCGCTTCCCTGGCGGATACGTTACATCTGAGTTGCTGAAGACGTTCGAGCGTGTGCGCGTATTCGCCAGTCACAGCCACAGCGACCATTATGTCCGAGATATATTCAAGTGGATGGGGCACAAGGGGATCGACTATATCTTAAGCTATGAGATTGACGGCGCGCCATCGGGCTATAAACTCGCCCCAGGCGAGACGCGGGTATTCCCGGACATGACCATCACTGCACGAGACTCGACGGATCTGGGCGTCTCGTTCATGATCGATTGGCATGGAGCGGGTGATGAAACCGGCCAAACGACCGGAATAAAGCTCTTTCACGCGGGTGACTTGAATCTGTGGCACTGGCGCGACGAATCTACGCTGCGCGAGATTGAACAAGCTGAGGCAGCGTTCTATGCCGCGATGGAACCCATATATGGGACGCACGTCGATTTGGCGTTCTTCCCTGTTGACCCGCGTCAAGGTGCAATGTACGACGCAGGGGCAGTACACTTCATCGCAAGGGTGCAGCCGTCGTTGTTCTTCCCGATGCACTTCCAGGGGCGCGCCGACGTCGCGATGGAATTTTCGCGCCGCAACGCCGAACGACACACAACGGTCATACCTCTAACTAAACCGGGCGAGACCGTCGAAGCCGCCAAAGACGCCTCCGGCATCCTGCGCGCGCTCTATCCATATACCGCCAGAACACCCGTTAACTAACATACAAAGGAGACCAACATATGACATTCAGGATCGCGCACACCAACTTCAACGTAGCCAATGTGGACGCCGCCGTAACGTTCTACAAGAAAGCTCTCGGGCTCAAGGAAATGAGACGCAGCGTTGCGTCCGACGGTCGCTTCACCATTGTATTCATGGGCGACGAAAAATCCGAATACCTTCTAGAATTGACCCAACTGACGGATCACCCGCAAAAATACGACCTAGGCGAGAATGAACTGCATGTAGCCTTCGTAGTTGATGACTTCAACGCCGCGCACAAACTGCACAAAGAGATGGGTTGCATCTGCTATGAAAACGAGGGTACGGGCATCTATTTTATTGAGGATCCCGATGGCTATTGGCTGGAAATAGTACCTCAACGCTGACAACCATGTGACTTCATCCACTTCCAAGCTTCCCAAATAATCAAACAGCGGCCACTTCCGGTATCAAGGGTTACAAGGGGGGGGATATCTCCCCTTTGGCGGGCGGTTCTTAAGGGGGCAAAGCCCCCTATGTCGTCTTTTGGCACTTTCTGTAACCAGAAATCAAATTCTTTTTATCCCATGATTTTCTTTTCCATTGCGAAACGCAGCGCGTCCGCCAGACTGCTCGCGCCCAGTTTGTCGTACAGCGAGTTAATTACGAGCTTGACCGTGTTGATCGAGATCTGACGGTGAGCGGCGATCTCGGAACGGGACAATCCGTGCGACAGGTCAACCAGCACCTCCTTCTCACGCTGGGATAGGGGCACATCGTTGTTCGTCGGGTGCGCCGCGCGATACACGGCGATAACATGCGCCTGCTGCTTAGCGTAGGCCGACGCCTTGCGCTGAATCGTCTCCAGCCACTCGTCGGGAATCCCGGAATCACCCGACCTCAGCGCGGAGGCGGCCAGCGTGCGCATATCCTTGCCCATCTCGATGAACGGCATAATGATTCCATTGTCTCGCGCGTTGTAGTAGGCGAGGCGCAGCGCGACGAACGCGGCGGCCTTGTCCTTTGTCAGATACCGGGCGCACGCTGTCAGAGCGAGTACGTTTATTCGGCCGTAGAGTATCGACTCGCGCTGGAGCATCTCGTCGGTGTAAGCGAACAGGTCGCCGTATTGCTTGGTTATGTAATAGTACCGAACTTTCAGCTGATTGCCGTAGTTCTCAATGAACGCGCTGTGGCCGTACGGTGTTATCCGGCCGCGCAGCCACGCGGAGAACTGCTCCGGCATTCTAAGCATATAGCAATAATAGGCGCGCGTGATGGCGCAGGTGATATACCTCGCGCTGTAATCAGTTTCGTCCAGCTGCGAGTCCACTTCGCGCAGCGCCTCCTCCGCCTTGCTCAAATCTCCCTGTGCGAACGCTATGAGCATTAGATAAGTCAGCGCCCTGTGCGCGATGTCATATTGGCTGCTGCGCCACGCCTGCGATAATCCCTGGCGCAAGAAGGACTCCGCCGTGCTCAGGTCATTCCGGTAGTACGCCAGTTCCCCGCGCGCGCAGTCGTCGATGCCGGCCATACCGCCCTTCAGGCAGTGCGCCACGCTTTTGGCGGCTTCAGCCAGCGCCGCTATGTACGCCTCCGGGGCGCCCTTGGAGGAGTCGCCTACATGGGAGAACCACGGCGGGGTCTGGTTGTTCTCAATCTGGTTTTGATAGATCGGAAAGGGCGAGCGCGTAAAGTGCTCATCCCCGAGCGCGAAATACTCGTGAAAGTCGAACCGTCCGTCGATGGTTGACATAAGCTGGCGGATCACGCCCATGCAGTAGTACAGTCCGCCCAACATGCGACCGGCAAACGCGGTCTGCGGCGCGGCGTTATATTTGTGCGCGTACTTTTCGGCCATCCGGAATGCATCCTCGATCATGCCCGCGCTCACTAGAGCGCGCACATGGGTAACCGCTGAAAAATCGACCGTATCGAAAACGTTTTTTGGAGCGTTATCAAATATTTTCTTTGTAAGCAAAGCCACATCGCGCGGCATCTGCGCCTGAAATCGGAACAGCACCGCGACTATATCGGAATAAGCGCCGATGTTTTCATAGTATGTTATCGCGCTTGCGTAGAAGTCGTTCGCGCAGCACCATTCGGCGGCCTTCGCGTAGGTGTCGTGTTTCTCTTCAACCGTTAAGCAGTTCTGGTTCTGGCTTAGCAGATCCATGAACAGATGGTGAACATGGTATACGTTCAAGTAGAAGTCATGGCGGACATACGCGCTGAGCTGCTCCAGCTCCTCCACCAGCGCATCATCCCCGGCCAGCGTACGTACTAAATCGGTGGCCAGTCGGTCGATTAGCGACAGTCGGGTCAACAGTCGCTTCAAGCGCGGCGATATGGTCTGAAGTATCTCGGATTCGATCAGTTTGAAGATGTTCTGCTTTAACGCGCCAAGCGCGGGTACGACATAATCCGGCGACTTGGCGAGCGAGCGCGCAAGCAGGTTGATGGCGAACGCCCAGCCGCCCGTAGTGGCGTAGACGTCCTTCAGATGCCGATCGCCCAGCGGGATCGACTGACTGCTGTAGTACGCAGCGATCTCTGCTTCTGTGAAGCGTAGTTCCTCTTCATCCAAGCTGGCGAACCGATCCTCCGACATCAGATCCAGAAAGTTGATGCTTGGCACGCTCCTGGATATGAGTATCAGCCGCATATTGCGCTGTTCATAGTGCGCGAGCCTGTCTACAAACCGCAGAACCGACGCGTCGTTGATCAAATGGAAGTCGTCTAGCACGATGGCATATTGGCGGTCGGGCTTGAGCGTGCCGCTGGTAAGCAAGGCGAATCTGGTGAATGTATCGTCGGAATCTGGGAACCCAATCTCGGTAAGGTGCCTCGCGTATCCCTCGCTGCCTATGGACGCGGCATGAACATAATTCTCCCAGAACCGCGTGGCGAGATTACACTGCGCGGTCAGCTGAATCCACGTAGCGGATATGCCTGCTTTCTGCAGAAAGCATTCCACGGCGCGGGTCTTGCCATATCCCATTCCTGCCGTAACGATCACCAACGGTCGCTTGACAGCGTCTTCAAGCAGCGTGTGAAGGCGCTGCCGATCATAGAACAGCCCATTGGTTTTCCCAGTTGCCACTGTGCCACCTTCGCAACCTGTCGTCATATATTAGCCCCCGCTTCCGTCGCTGCGGCATTTTGATAGCAATATGCTGTAATTATACAGAAGTCTTGGGAAAAGTCAATTAATGTACCGCACATAGTTTGCGTAATATTTGATTAATACCAGCGCCATAAAATAGAAACACAGTAGGCGTAACAGTCATCGCTATTCACAACCAATTGTATATGTGCCAGTAATTGGTAATTGGGGGTGTTTTGCGAACGGATGTATTACTTTTTGTGGTAAAAGTGGGAGCGTCGGAGGCGTTTTGCGTACGTTAATATCCTACTTCACAGTATAAAGCGCGCATAACGAGAAGTGTATTATATTATATAACGGAGGGTATCCTGCAATGATTAACGACAAGTGGAGACTGATAACGGATCCGGAGCTGGTTGATCTTGCATTGAAACATGGCGAGATCAGGACGCAGGTACATACCTCTCCGGATGAACACTACGTCGTACGCTTCTACACCAAAAAGTCTTGGATGAAGGGCAACGGCTCATACTTCCTGCGGTTGACCTTTCCAAAGAACGATGAGTTGGCTCAGAAGCTGATGGAGGGTTCAAAGGCGTCGTCGTGATTGATGGATGCGTTACTTATGACAAGGCCGTGCGGCAAGCGCGGTGCAGAATACGAATGAGGACGGCCGAAGGGAGGGAAAAAGGCTTCCCTCCCCAAATTATTATATCGCCTTAATCAGTTTGGCCAGCAGGCCATAACTGCGCGATATGAACTTCTTCGCCGCGTCTGGATCAAGCGGCTGGCGCGCCATCTGGGCCAGGTCGTATACCTGGCGGCACAGGTCGTTGGTCACCTCGCCTGCGTCGCGGATGGACAGCGCTTCCACCACGGGGCTGCGGGAGTTCAGCACCAGTTTGATTGACACCGGTATACCCGTGCCCATGTCGCGCCCCATGAACCGTGACATGTCGCGGAAACGGCGCATCTGCTCCTCTTCCAGCACGACGGCAGGCACGGTCTCATCCTTCAGTGCCTCTACGGCGACGGTCAGATCCTTCTTATCCAGCGCGTCGCGGAACATGGCCTCCAGCCGCTTCAGATCGACTGATAACCCGCCCTCCTTGCTTTCCAATCCGGACAGATCGGCGTCGACGCGCGCGTATTTAACCTGCTGATCCTTGTATTCCAGGAAGGATATAAAGTTAACGTCGATTGGCGAATCCAGCAATGCGACGTCGATCCCTTGATCCTTGTACAGCGCAATGGTAGTCGCCTGCAGATGCTCGTCGGTGGCGTAGAATATCTTGCTCTCAGCCTTCTCCTTGTTCTTCTCCAGGTATTCCGAGCGTGTCATGAATGCGCCGTCCGTAGTTTTGTATATCAATATATCCTTTACCTTATCATAGAAGCTCTCGTCCTTCATACAGCCGTACTTGATGAACGGATGTATGTCCTCCCAGTACTTCTCAAAACTCGCCCGCTCGTTATTGAACAGCGAGACCAAGCGATCGGCTACCTTGCGCGTGATATACGCGGACAGTTTCTTGACGTAGCCATCGTTCTGCAGGAATGAGCGCGACACGTTCAACGGCAGGTCGGGGCAGTCTATTACGCCCTTGAGCAGCGTGAGGAATTCGGGGATAACCTCCTTTATGTTGTCCGCAACGAACACCTGCCCACTGAACAGTTTGATTGGGCCTTCCTGGATACCGGCGAACTCCTGCTTCAGCTTCGGAAAATACAGTATCCCCTTGAGCCGGAACGGGTAATCTACGTTTAGGTGCACCCAGAACAGTGGCGCTTCATACTCGTGGAACACTTTATAATAGAAGTCCTTGTACTCCTTTTCATCCGTTTCCTTGGGATCCTTCAGCCACAGCGGACGCGTATCGTTAATGGGTTTGGGCTTCGCGTCATGGTCATGATGGTGATCGTGGTGATCGTGGTGATCGTGGTCATGATGATGGCTGTGCTCAGATTCCTTGTCATCCATTTCGGCCGTGATTCGCTCCAGTTCCTTCTCCATCTCCTCATCGGAGAGGCCTTCCAGTTTGGCGGCTTCCTTGGCCAGTTCCTCTTCTTCCTCGGCGGTCAATTCGTCTTCGTCTATATCTTCGTCATGCTCTGCGGATTCGCCGACTGAATCGCTGGGATTGTCTTCATCCTTCTTCGCCATGTCTTCCAGATAGATGGGTATCGCCATGAACGCGCAGTAACGCTCCAGAACCTCTCGCACGCGATGCATGTGCAGGAACTCGTGCTCCTCATCCTGTATCGTCAGTATTATCGTCGTGCCAATCGTATTGCGTGCGCCTTCGGCTATCTCAAACGACAGCCCGTCGGCGCTGGTCCAGAGCACCGGCTGCGCGCCGTCCTGATACGAAAGCGTGTCTATAGCAACGTTCTTGCTCACCATGAACGCCGAGTAGAATCCCAGTCCGAAATGCCCGATGATTCCGCTCTTTTCTGCGCCTTCATACTGTTTGAGGAACTCTTCTGCGCTGGAGAACGCCACCTGGTTGATGTACTTCCTGACTTCGTCCACGGTCATGCCCACGCCGTTGTCAATGAAGCGCAATTCACCTGCCGCTTCGTCCACCTGAACGTGGATCGCACCCTGGCCAAGGAACTCCGGCTGCGCAAGCTGTCGCTTGACGATCGCGTCCGAGCCGTTTGAGATCATCTCGCGGATGAATATATCCTTATCTGAATATAGCCATTTCTTTATGATCGGCATTATATTCTGCGCGTGTATGGAGATGGTTCCGCTCTCGCTCATTGTGGATAGCCTCCCGTTTATATTGATTTTGTCTGACCTTCATCGGCTATATTTTAGTCTGCGGGAGGATTGTTGTCAATAACAAATTAGCACTCCCTAAATAGGAGTGCTAATAAACCGAATACATAACCTCTACGATCCGCCGGACGCAAGAAGCCGTCCGCCGTAGCTATTCCGCCAGCCCGACCTCGTCGCTGTATACCGTGTCGAATCCTTCGCCCGGGATATCGTTCGAGTAGATGAACGCCTCGTCCTCCAGAACGGCGCGGATGCTAAGGCTGATGCGCTTGGCGACGGGGTCGACACCCAGCACCTTCACACGTACAACCTGACCGACCTCGACCGCATCTTCAACCTTGGCGATCCTGGACAGCGCGCACTGCGATATATGCACCAATCCATCCAGTCCTGGCTCCAACTCGACGAACGCGCCGAACGTTGTCGTACGGACTATCCTGCCCTCCACAATCAGGCCCGGCGGGTATTTCTCCTCGGCGATGTCCCACGGACGCGGCTGGGTCTGCTTGTATCCCAACTGGATGCGCTCGCGTTCGGGGTCAAGCGCAAGCACCTTGACCTGAATCTCCTGCCCGGGCTGAACGACCTCGTTGGGATGACGTACGCGCCCCCACGACAGATCGGTCACGTGCACGAGTCCGTCCACGCCGCCGATATCCACGAACGCACCGAAGTCCGTCAGACGGCGTACCGTACCCATGATGACCTCGCCCTCGTTGAGTCTGCTCCAGGCTTCCTTCTTCTTTAACGCCACTTCTTCGGCGATCGCCGCCTTGCGCGAGCAGACAATGCGTTTCTTGGATCGGTCAACTTCAATGATCTTCAGCTTCATTGGCTTGCCCACGAAGTCCTCGATTTTATCGACATAGCGCTGGGAGAGTTGAGACGCCGGAATGAACGCGCGCACACCCAGAACGTTAGCGATCAGTCCGCCCTTGACGGCCTCCTTGCCGACGCCCTCAATAAACTCATTGGCGTCGTACTTGGCCATCAGTGCGTCCCAGTTCTTACGGCTTACGACATTGCGCTGGCTGAGCAGCACGTTGCCTTCGCCGTCGTTGACCTTGATCACCTCGACGTCGATTTCGTCTCCGACCTTCACGTCCTTGTTGATCAGATCGCCGCGTTTGACCAGCCCGTCCGACTTGAAGCCGATATTAACGCAGATCTCGTCTTCGGTCACCTGCACGACCGTGCCTGTCACCGTTTGTCCCGGGCGAATCTTGACCAGCGTCGCTTCGATGTCGGCCATAAAGCTTGCGTTGGCGTCGGCGTCTGCGGAAGCGTCCTTCGGCGCGTCGACCGGGTTGACGGACTCTACCGCCTGGGGATCAACTGTTGCCTGGGTCACGTTCTCCTTGTCGTTCATGCGGTTCACAACCTCCTTATATAACCAATCCGGCGTGGACGCGCCAGCGGTGATTCCCACGTTCAATTCAGCCCTCGACCGCGCCGGACTATTATCCATTGGATTTGCCGAATCATTTAAATTCGCTGAATCCATTCTTATGTCTTCGGGGATGTCATCCAAACTTTCAATTAGTATCGTCCTGGGGCATCGTGCTCGGCATGTTTCGTACAGTTCACGTGTGTTGGAGGATAAGCTGCTGCCTACCACCAGCATCATATTGGCCCATTGCGCCAATTCGCGCGCCTCCGCCTGCCTCATCGCCGTTGCCGGACAAACGGTATCTAGTACCGTCAGACGGTCTACCCGCCGCTCCAGAGCACGTATAATTGAGCGGTATAATCCATTGGGGATAGTGGTCTGCGCCACAACCAACGCACCACGCATCTCGGGCAGCGACTCAGCGGCCTCGACCGATTCGACAACCGTCACCGGGCCTTGCGCCCATCCAGCCGTACCCTGCACCTCCGGGTGATCGGCCCGCCCAACTATTATGACGGGCAATCCCGGCTCCGCTTGGGCGACCATCCGATGCATCCGCTTAACGTGCGGACAAGTTGCATCCGCAACGACCAACCCTTTAGCGTAACAGGCGTCCAGCAAGGCTTTGCCCACACCGTGCGAACGGATGACCACCGTCCCCGAATCGATATCATCTAGTCCATAAGACGTGCGCACGCCCTCTTTTGCGAGCTGCTCCAATACCTGAGGGTTATGTATCAGCGGACCCAACGTCGCACATGGCTCACCCGGATACTTCCGCGAGGCAGCCTTCGCTATTTGTACCGCACTACGCACGCCAGAGCAAAATCCCGCGTGCTCGCCAACCCGTAACGTCTACCTCACACCATCCATTATATGATAAAACTACACCTCTTCGCTTTCTGTTTATTCTGCGTCCGACTAGAAACTCCTGCCGCTATTACACATTTTAATGGAAATGGAATGGAAAAGTTCATGGTCTATTTTTGGATAAATCTACTAGTCGTCTTGTTAGTCGATGCTGCAGCCATGTTATCGTCTCACTGTCTTTGGGAAGTTTCCTCAAATCATTCAATTGAATCAACGGACCGAAGCATATGTGCACGCCTTTGCGAAACCTATATTCCCCCGATACGTAAACGGGCAGCACAGGTGCGTCGGTGTTCAACGCCAGCATCGCTACGCCCGTTTCAAACGGATGAACTCCGCCCGACTGATACCGATGCCCCTCGGGGAATATGCCAACGCAACGACCTTCGCGAAGCCGTGCGAGAGCCTCACGCATCGCCGACAGATTCGTGCCGCTGCGCATCACTTTTATCACGTTCAGATGCTTCATCGCCCATGCTAGCGGCGGGAACCTGAACAAACTCTCCTTGGCCATGAAACTCAGTTCCCACTGCTTGACCGCAACGGCCAGCATGATCGGATCCCAAGAATTGATATGATTACTCATCAATATGAAATGCCGATCGCCAGGGATGAACTCCGCGCCATCCACCGTAATGCCAAAGAACGGCGCCACAAACACCGCCGCGACCCAGCGCATCAACCGATAGAACGTCAGTCTCGAACGAACAGTCCTGTTACTCATAATAAACATTAGGCCCCATGATCTCCATCATGCGTTCAACTTCTTCATCCAGCGTCATATCCGACGTATCGATTATAATAGCGTCCGAGGCGGGACGGAGCGGGTCGATCTCGCGTGTGCTGTCGCGCAGATCGCGTTCTATCACGTCCGTCAGCACCCGTTCAAACGGCTGCATATCACCCTTTGCGCGCAATTCGTCCATGCGCCGCTTTGCGCGGATCTCCGGCGAGGCGGTTAGATAAAATTTAAACTGCGCGTCGGGCAGCACGCGCGTTCCTATGTCGCGGCCGTCTAGCACCGCTCCCATTTGACACGCTATCGCGCGTTGACGCTTTACCATCACGGCGCGGACGCCGCCCACCGTCGATACCATCGACGCTGCCATCGATGCCAAGGGCGTGCGTACCACGCCGCTTACGTCGCGACCGTTCAACCATGTGCGCTGCGTTCCATCCTCGAATGTGACGCTTACGTCGGTGGACTCGTTCACTCGCTCAATCGCCCGCATGTCGTCCAGATTAACTCCAGCTTCAAGCGCCGCCAGCCCGACCGCGCGGTACATCGCGCCCGTGTCCAGATGGAGTATACCCAGCCGCCGCGCCAGTTCCCTCGCCGCCGTGCTCTTGCCCGCGCCTACCGGCCCATCCACCGCAATGCTCAACGCCACCCACCTATTCCTCCTGTCCAAAGATACAGCCAAAGACGCCGTCCGGCATGTGGAGATTGTTGGAATGTTAAAATATCGCCTCGATAAACGCGTCCGCATCGAACGGCTCCAGATCGTCCAGTCCCTCGCCGACGCCGACGTACCACACGGGCATACCCAGCGCCTGCTGTATCGCGATGACTATCCCCCCCTTGGCTGTGCCGTCAAGCTTGGTCAGCACGATACCGTTCACCTTTGCTGTATCCAGGAACGCCTTCGCTTGCTGCAATCCATTCTGTCCGGTCGTCGCGTCCATCACCAGCAGCGTGCGCATGTCGGCTTGCGGATACTCCCTCGCGAGTATGCGGTATATCTTGTTGAGTTCCTCCATCAACTGCTTCTTATTGTGCAGACGTCCCGCCGTGTCAACGATCATCAAGTCCGTACCGTGAGACTTGGCCGACGCTATTCCGTCGAACACCACCGCCGCCGGATCCGCGCCCTCCGTATGTCGGATGATCGGCACGCCGGCGCGATCGGCCCATATGGACAGCTGATCCGCCGCCGCCGCGCGGAATGTATCCGCCGCGCACAGCATCACCGAATGCTGCGCCGCCTTGAACCGTGCGGCCAGTTTGCCGATCGTGGTGGTCTTGCCAACCCCGTTAACGCCGACGACCAGCATCACCATCGGCCACTTGAGCGGTGGGCGCGTGTTGCGCAGTTCGTCCTTAAGTATGTCCTTCAGAATCGCGCGCGCTCTCTCCGGACTATCCGTGCGTTCGGCTTTGACGTGCTCTTTCAACTGTTTGACAGCCTTCTCCGCCGCCGGAATACCGACGTCGGCCATCACCAGCACATCCGACAGATCCTCGTAGAACTCGTCCTCGATCGCCTTATAGTTGTGCACCAGTTCGTCCACGCGCTGCGCGACGTTTTCACGCGAGCGTGTCAGCCGATCGCGGATCATGCCGAACAGGCCCTTTTTCTCATCCATATGGGCTTCGCCCTCCAAACTATTTTGCCGCGACGTTTCGCCGCCAGCCGTTAAGACGCATCCTCCAGTCTCACCGACATCATCCTGGATACCCCGCGCTCACCCATCGCCACGCCATATAGCGCCGGACAACGCTCCATTGTGCCGCGTCTGTGAGTCACAACGACGAACTGCGTGTCCCGCGCGTAACCCTCCAGCGCGCGCGCGAATTGCGCGACGTTTGCTTCATCCAGCGCGGAGTCGATCTCGTCCAGTATGCAAAACGGGGAGGGTTTCAACGTCATTATCGCGAACAGGATCGCGATAGCGGTCAACGCGCGCTCGCCGCCCGACAACAGTGACAGTAATTGCGTTCTTTTGCCCGGCGGCTGTGCCAATATGTCGATCCCGCATTCGAGAGGATTCGACTCGTCCGCCAATTTCAACGACGCGCTGCCGCCGCCGAACAGCCGCGTGAACGTCTCGCCGAAGTAGCGGTTTAGTACCGACAGCTGCTCCACGAAGCGCTTGTTCATCGCTTGAAGCAGGCTCTCGGCGACGGCCTCCAGATCCAGCCGCGCGCGCTCAAGATCGTTACGCTGGGCGCTCATCCCATCCAACTTGATCCGCAGCGCCTGGAACTCCTCCACCGCGCGGACATTGACCATGCCCAGGGCGCGTATTTCGCCGCGAATGTGCTCGATCTGCGCCGTCGATTCATCATACTTGAAATCCAGGATACGCGCTTCCTCCGCGCCTGCCGCCGTTAGTTCGTACGCGTTCCAGATGCGATCGGCGCGCGCCTTGCGTTCTTCCTCCGCGCGCGCCAACTGGTTTTGGGCACGGTGAGCGCGTTCGGTCGCCTGCGCGACTTGAGCGCGGATCGTATCGGCGGCCTCGGCGTTCGATTCGGACGCTGCGCGGGCGCTGTTCAACCCCGCGTCCAGTTCCGCTAATTGTGCTTTAACCGCATCCAGCTGCTTGGATAGCTGTTCACTCTGGAGTTCGCGCTCCTGGCGTTCCATGTCGGCGCGCTGGGATTGCTGAATGGCCAGCTCACGCTCACGTTCGGCGGCTTGCATACGACGCAATCGCTCGGCGCGATCTGATTCTACACGCGCTCGGTCGCGTTGGGCGGATTCTGTCTCGTGGGACAGCGCTGCGTGCGCGGCACGATCGGCTGCCGAACGCTCTTGCGCGGCTTCCGTCGCCTCTCGGGCGCGAGTGCGACAGGCTTGCAGTATAAGCATCTCCTCCGTCAGCGCCTTCTGATCCACGGTCTCCGTGGACTGGGAGGCGTCGGCGGCGGCCAGCTGCTGTTCGACGTCAGCGAGGTTGTCGCGCGCCACGTCCAGGCGGCGAACGGTCTCGACGGTCTGGAAGGATATCGCGGCGAGCGCATCCTCCGCAGCGTTCTTGCGCGCCTGCAAGCGGACAGCGTCCATCTCAACGCCGTGCGCTTCGCGTATGACGGCGTCCAACTGACGCGACCGATCCGTGCGTTCGGATTCCAGAGCCTTAGCGTGCTCGTTCAGAGCGGCCAGGTCGGAGCGGGCGGACGCGATCGCTTCCGCGCAAGCATCCATCTCGCGGCCGCGCGACAGTAGGCTCGCGCCGCGCGCGGCTATACTGCCGCCCGTCATCGAGCCGCCGGGGTTGAGTATATCCCCCGCGAGCGTGACCGTTCTGAACGAATAACCGGCCCTGCGCATGACAGCCAGTCCAGCATCCATGTCGCGTGCCAGCGCCGTGCGCCCCAGCAGCGAATCGACTATGCCTTGATAGGTTTTATCAAACGTGACCAACTCATTGGCCGCGCCCAGGCATCCCGGCACGTTCAGCGCTCCCCGCTCGGATTGAGACAGCGTCCGCCCGCGAACCGTCGTCACCGGCAGAAATGTAGCGCGGCCATAACGATTCTCCCGCAAGAATTCAATCAGTCGCTTGGCCACATGTTCGTCGTCGGTCACGATGTTCTGTAGCGCGCCGCCCAGCGCCTGTTCGATAGCAGCCTCATACTCCTTTGGCACACTGATCAGGCTCGCAACAACGCCATGGACGGCAGCATCCTTCTTCATTAAAACACGCTTAACCGCGTTCTGGTAGCCTTCGTACGCGTCAGCCAGCTCGCGCAGCATTGTCAGGCGTGTTTCCTGCTGGCGCGCGGCGTCGCGTACGGCGCGGATCCGCTGTTCAAGAGCGTCTGCGGCGCGCTTGTTCTGGGCGAGGGCTTGTTCCAACGCCTTGCGGCGTTCGCCAAGGCGGGCGAGCGCGTCCGTTGCCGCCACGCCGTCGGATTGGGCGGAGGTCAGATCTTCCTCCAGTGTGATTCGTCGCGATTCCAGCGAGGCTTGCTCGTCCTTTATCTGCTCAATCCGTTCTAGCAGGGTTTGGCGCATTGTGGTCAATCGCGCACGGGTCGCGCGCGTGTCGGATTGGCGGTTCAGCGCGTCCATCGTTCGTATTTTGTGTGACTCGAGAGACTCGGCGCAGCGTTCTTCCTCGGCTCGCGCGTTGGACAGAGCCTTTGCGGATGAGTCCATCGCTTCCTCCAGCAGTTGCATCGATGTCTGCCGCCGTTCAGTTAACGCGTCTTGATCCTTCGCCGATTGGTCCAGTTCGGCTATGCCGAATTCGCACTCAGCGCGCAAAGTTTCCGCTCGAGAAGCATCAATCTTCGCGTGCTCGGCTCGCTCCCGAAGTAAATCAATTTCGCCGTTCAGACGCTCTAACGCGCGACTATCCGACAAACGAGTGTCGCGAAGCTGGCCTGATCTTGTATCCAGTTCGCGCAAATGGTCGTTAAGACAGACGCGCTCGTCCATTATCCGCGCCAGGCCCATAGACAGACGCGCGGATTCATCCTCGCACGCGGCGATGGTTTGACTCAGCGCGGACAGCCGTTGAACCGAACGTGCCTCGTCGATCAGGAATTGATTCAACTCCAGTTTGCGCAGTTGTTCGGCGAGGGCAAGATACGCGCGCGCGTCGCGGCTTTGGGACTCAAGCGGTCCTAGCTGTTCCTCCATCGCGTCGATAAGGTCGCAGACGCGCACGAGGTTCTGCCGGGTGTTCTCAATGCGCCGCTCCGCCTCTTGTTTGCGCGCGCGAAACATGACAATACCCGCCGCCTCCTCGAAGACGGCGCGGCGCTCCTCAGGGCGGGCGGAGAGTATCTCATCGATGCGGCCTTGGCTTATCAAGGAGTATCCTTCTTTGCCCACGCCCGTATCGCGGAACATCTCCGTTATATCCTTGAGGCGGCACGGCGCGCGGTTAATCAGCGACTCCGACGCGCCGCTGCGGTATACACGTCGCGTAACCGCGATCTCGGCTGCGTCCACGGGCAGCGCACGGTCTTGGTTGTCGAACACGACGGATACCTCGCACCACGCCAGGGGCTTGCGCTTCTCTGAACCGTTGAATATTACGTCCTCCATCTTGCCGCCGCGAAGTTGGCGGGCGTTCTGCTCGCCCAGCGCCCAGCGTACCGCGTCGGATATGTTGGACTTGCCGCAGCCGTTCGGCCCGACGATGCCCGTTATCCCTGGTTCAAACGCGATCTCCGTGCGTTCCGCAAACGATTTGAACCCATACAGTTCAAGCCTCTTGAGTCGCAATCACATCCTCCTGCGCCGCTAACTCTCCGACGTCTTTATCGGGTGAAGGGTGGTCGGTCGGCTGCGGGGGTTCCTCTCCGGCGATAGTGAACAAGTACGACGCGGCGCGCGCGGCCTCCTGCTCGGCGGCTTTGCGGGACGATCCCTGGCCCCGGCCCAGCGCCATGCCGTCGTGACTGCGAACGTCGACGACGAAGCGAGGCGCGTGCGGCGGTCCCGACACACTGACGATGGTATACCTAGGCGCGCGCCGGCCTGTGCCCTGCATCAACTCCTGCAGGCGGCTCTTCCAATTGACGGCGGACTC
>JAISBH010000022.1 GCA_031266295.1 Oscillospiraceae bacterium
GGGATTCTTACCAATAACTATCCTGGCCATGGCGCTGCTGGCGATCTCTCCCATCGCCGCGCTGGCGGACGCCGACACGAACCTGACAGTCAATGGAACCTCGATCATATCGCTCGAACCGGATTACGCTAGCGTGACGGCGGGCTACTCTGCTGAGAACAAGGACATCCGCGTCGCTCGAGACGAGACGGCCCAGAAGATGGACGAGATCATCGCGTCCCTGCGCGCCCTGGGTATTGAGGATAAGGATATCGTCACGTCCAGCTTCAACGTGGAATCGGTCTACGACTACACGAAGAACTACGCCAATATAGTAGGCTACCGCGTGAACAGCAACGTCACCATCACCGTGCGCGATATTAAGCAGGTCGCTCCGGTGCTGAACGCGGTATTCGAGGCGGGATCGAATCAATCGTACGGTCTGGAGTTCCGCAGCACAAAGGAAGGCGAGGCCTATCGCGAGGCGCTAAAGGACGCGATCAAGGCTGCCAAGGAAAAGGCGCAGCTGATGGCTGACGCTGCGGGCGTGACGCTGGGCAAGCTGGTCAGCCTGTCGGAGGCGCAGAACTCATACGCGCCAGTAGCGCTGTACGCGAACTCGCGCATTGAAGGCGCCATGGACGCGGCTAAGGGATTGGGCGATTCGGTCATGGCGGGTACGCTGGATATATCGGCGCAGGTGACGCTTCGGTATGAACTAGATGAATAATCTGATTCATAACAGGAGCCGCCTCCGAATATTATTCAGTATGCTCGTCCTTATGGGCGGGCTGGCCGCAAGTATTATGCCGGGTTATGCACAGAAGGAGGAGTCACTTATGGCGGATCAAGCGCAAAGACCAACATTCGTAATTCAAATGGCGGACGGCGGGACGATGTCGGGCGAGCTGTACCCCGAAGCGGCGCCAATCAGCGTCGGCAACTTCATCGCGCTGGCGAACAGCGGTTTCTATGACGGGACGATATTTCACAGGGTGATACCGGGCTTTGTGATACAAGGCGGGGATCCGACGGGCACAGGCACGGGCGGACCCGGCTACCGCATCAAGGGCGAGTTCAGCAGCAACGGCGTGGCGAACCCGCTCAAGCATACATACGCGATGCTGTCGATGGCTCGCAGTCAGGCGAACGACTCCGCCGGTTCGCAGTTCTTCGTAATGGTCGGGGATTCGCCGCACCTGGACGGCGCGTACGCGGCGTTCGGCAAGGTGCTCGAGGGCATGGACGTGGCGGATAGAATAGCGAAAACGCGTACCAGCGCCGGCGACCGCCCTGTCGAAGCTCAGACGATCAGCTCGATCCGCGTCGAAACGTACGGACAGGAGTATCCGTTCACGAAACTTAATTAACCGGATATACCCAAAGGGGTTGCGATAATTTTGGAGAAATCAAAGACGTCGGTGCGCATCGCGGGGCATGAGTACACGATAGTCAGCCATGACGCGCCGGAGCATATCCAGCGCGTCGCGGCGTATGTGGACAGGCGCATGATGGATCTGGCGACCGCGTCCAGGCTGTCGCCCAATATAGTCAGCGTCCTCACGGCGATGAACCTGGCCGACGACCTGCTCAAGGCCCAGGATGAGAACGTCCGCCTGCGCCAGCAGCTGCTCGAACGCACACAAGGCATTGGTTAATGCGTGACATCCCCGCGCTCCTCTCCCCCGCAGGAGACCGCGCCTGTCTGAACGCCGCTTTATCCGGTGGTGCGGACGCGGTCTATTTGGGTTACACCCAGTTCAGCGCGCGCGCGTCGGCGTCCAACTTTGACGAGGATTCACTGCGCAGCGCCGTCGAACTGTGCCACGAATACGGCGCGCGCGTGTACGTCGCGGTAAACACGTTAATAGCGCCGGAGGAGATGGATCAAGCGGTCGCGCTGCTGAAATCGCTGCACGAACTGGACGTTGACGCGGTGATCATCCAGGATCTGGGACTGCTGTACCGAGCGCGTGCGGAACTGCCCGGCTTGATTCTGCACGCTAGCACCCAAGCTTCATTGCATAACGCCGCCGGAGCGGGATGGGCGGTGCGGTCGGGCGTTGATCGCGTGATAGCCGCGCGTGAATGCAAGCCAGATACTCTTCGCGAAATGTCGCAAATCCTTGAGACCGAGGCGTTCGTTCATGGCGCGCTGTGTGTCAGCGTTTCGGGTCAATGCCTGTTCTCATCGATGGTCGGCTGCCGCAGCGGGAACCGTGGACAATGCGCGCAGCCATGCCGATTGCCCTACACGTGGACACCCCCCTATGGACACAAGGGACGTAAGGCGCGCGGCGCGCTGCTCTCGCCGTACGATCAAGCGCAGTTGGACGACCTTCCGACGTTGATTGCTGCCGGGGTCTGCGCGCTCAAGATTGAGGGCCGAATGAAGAAGCCTTCGTACGTCTACCACGTCACGAAGGCGTATCGCCGCGCGTTGGACGAGCTGGCCGCCGGAATCAGTTACCGCGCGGATGATGAGACTTGGCGCACGCTGCGCAGGGTATTCGACCGCGGAGGATTCAGCCGAGGGCATACCGGCGGCGACGAGGACGCGGCTATAATATACGAAGCGATCACCGACCACGACGTGTACGCTCAGCTAGGTGAGGACTTGATCGGCGAGACCGCCGCCACTCCCCCGCCTATCCCGGTAGATATGAATCTTTTCGCTTGCCCTGACGTGAAGGCGCGGCTGACCGTGACCGACGGCGCACATACCGTCATCGTTGAATCGGAACACGCACTGGAGCGGGCGCGCGCGCCGCTGCCGACGGATCGCGCCGCCGCTCAACTGCGTAAGACGGGCGGGACACACTATGCCGCAAGGTCAGTCACGGCGGATGTTTCGGACGCGCACCTGCCCTTGAGCATGATCAATCGCTTGCGCGCGGACGGATTAGCGAGACTGCACGAGGCGCGACTGGAATCCGCAAAACCCTCGAAACCCACGATTCAACTATTCGTAAAAAATAGCGACTACCCCTCCCCTATCGCGACCCAACTAATCGCGCGTTCAGCAAACGCCGCCGACGCCGCATTGCTGAACGTCGGCGTCGATGTGTACGAATGGATGCCGCACGACCTGCGTGCTGACGCGCTGAACGCGGGGCTGGCTGACTTGCCGGAATCCGCGCCCGCCGAACGAGTGCGGTT
>JAISBH010000087.1 GCA_031266295.1 Oscillospiraceae bacterium
GCGAAGCCTGGTCAGGTTTCGAAAGGGCGGATAGCCCTTCGCAGGGTCCGGGACAGAGTCCCGAAACCCCCGTTTCACCCCCCATCGGGGGGAAGGGGGGCGTTCCTCGTTCCATCGTTCCAATCCTGCGCCCCGCCAGTGATAATGCCAAAGGGTAATTGTCAACTTACACCATAGTGGCGGGGCGCCACAAACTTAAAGTGCATTCGGTTCGCAAACCGAACAGCGTCCCACCGCAGTGGACAACCGAGATTTACGCAGCGCAACCCAAGCGTGGTGTTGTGCAATGCTACATCTATATTGCGTCCCGCAACCTCCGGCTGTCCGCTGCGGCGGGACGCTGTTCGGTTTGCGAACCGAATGCGCTTTAAGTTTGTTGCGCCCCGCCACTATGGTGTTAGTTGACAACTTCTTTATAATATTTTTACTGGCGGGGCGCAGGGTTGGAACGTTGGAACGAGGAACGCCCCCCTTCCCCCCGATGGGGGGTAAAACGGGGGTTTCGGGACTCTGCCCCGGACCCTGCGAAGGGCTATCCGCCCTTTCGAAACCTGACCAGGCTTCGCCTGGACCATCGTTTGCGCACAATCCATCGGTTTCGGCCAATCGATTATGCTTTAGAGTCTGTCACGGAACGCAACTCGTTCCTCGTTCCCCGTTCCAAGTTCCGGGGGGAGGTCGGGAGGGGGACGTGAGTCCCCTTCCCGAAGGCGCGGATGCGCCGCGTCGCCGCAGCGACAAAGAGACTCCTCCCGTCGCCATAAAGAAAAGGGGTTGCCGCGTGGTTAGCGGCGACCCCAAAACCATCTTATGCGGGCGCGCACATTGTGTGCATCGCCGCCGCGCAAATCGCCTCCGCCGCCTCCACTCCCTCGCGTATCGCCCACACTACCAGGCTCTGGCCGCGCCGCATGTCTCCGGCAGCGAATACATTGGTCAGGTTGGTCTCGCAGCCTCGCGTCTTCAGCCGTCCACGCTCGTCAGTCTCCAGGCCCATCGACCTCGCCAGCCTGCGTTCCGGACCCAGGAAGCCCATCGCCAGCAATACCAACCTCGCCGGGAACTCCCTCGTCTCGCCCTTCACCCTCGCCCTCACCGCGCTGGTCGCTCCATCATCACCGACGAACGCCTCCGTCGCAGCCTCGTACACTCGCGGATCATGCCCTCTCAACGCGATATATTCCTGCTGGCCGTAATCCACCTTTAGTACGCGCGGCCATTCCGGCCACGGGTTAGACACTTGGCGCACCGTCGGCGGCTCCGGTAATATTTCTAATTGTGTAACTGAACTGCAACCCTGCCGTATCGCAGTCGCGGCGCAATCATTACCCGTATCGCCCCCGCCGATGATCACTACATCCTTGCCGAACGCGCTTAACGACGACGCTTTCCCATATACGGCAGCCTTCGTCGCCTCAGTCAAATAATCGACCGCGAACGCGATACCCTCGAGATTGCGTCCTTCGACGTTCAAGTCCCTCGGCTCGCGCGCGCCGCAGCACAGCGCCACCGCGCCGAACTCGCTTGACAGCGCGGCGATATCCGTCACTTCTGTATTAAGCCTGAACCTCACGCCCGACGCCTCCATCCATTCCACGCGGCGGCTCAGCACGGCCTTCTCCAGCTTCATGTTCGGGATACCGTACATCAGCAGCCCGCCGGGCCTGTCGTCCCGCTCGAACACCGTTACGCTGAACCCCAACTGGCGCAAACGTATCGCGCACGCTAGCCCGGCCGGGCCGGAACCCACGACAGCCACGCCGCCTCGATCCCCCATATTACCGATCGGCGGCAACCATCTGTTCTCGAATCCCAGTTCAGCTAAACAACATTCGTTCGCCCGAATAGTTATAGGCTCCTGATTAAATCCGCACAGACACGCAGCCTCGCAAGGCGCGGGACACACCCTCCCGGTCATCTCCGGCAGCGGATTCGTCAGCGAAAGCCGACCCAGCGCAGCCTGATCCAGACCGCGGTAGAGCAGATCGTTGAACTCCGGTATCAGGTTCCCCAGCGGGCATCCGCTGACCATACCGTTCAATATCCGCCCGCCATGGCAGAACGGCACCCCGCAATCCATGCATCGCGCGGCCTGTTCACGCTGATCTGGCAGCGGCAGCGCGCCATGAATCTCACGCCAGTCAGCGGCGCGCCCTAACGCATCTCTATCCTCCGCCTCGCGCCGGTCGTATATCAGGCATCCATTCAACCGACCCACTGTGTGAACCCCTCCTTCCAGGCCGAACGATACTCGTCGGGCATCACCCTGATAAACCGCAGGATCCACTCGTTCCAGTGATCCAGTATCTCCAGCGTCAGCGGACTGTCCGTGCGCGCGTGATGCGTCTCCAGCACACGCCGCAGCCAGACTATCTCCTCGGGTTGATCCAGCCGCTCCAGCGCGACGCTCTCCGGATTGCATCGCGAGGCGAAGTCCCCGTCCCGCTCAAGAACATACGCGACGCCGCCCGTCATGCCCGCCGCGAAGTTGCGTCCCGTCGCGCCCAGCACGATCACCCGCCCGCCCGTCATATACGCGCAGCCGGGGTCGCCGACGCCCTCGACGACGGCCAGCGCGCCGCTGTTGCGCACGGCGAACCGCTCGCCCGCCGCGCCTGCGAACATCGCCGCGCCCTCCGTCGCCCCGTACAGCGCGACGTTGCCCAGCAGGGTGCTTTCATGCGCATCGTACGCCGCGTCCGCCGGCGGTTTGATGATCAGCTTGCCGCCCGACAGACCCTTGCCGACATAGTCGTTGGCCTGGCCCGTCAGCGACAGCGTTATGCCGCGCGGCATCCACGCGCCGAAACTCTGCCCCGCGTATCCCACAAGATCGAACCGTATCGTGTCGTCGGGCAGTCCCTTCGACCCGAACCTGCGCGTTACCTCGCTGCCCAACCGGGTGCCTATAGTGCGGTGAATATTCTGTACGCGCAACGAACCGCGCACGCATTGACCCTTCGTCAGCGCGGGTTCGGCCAGCACGGCCAGCGTGGACGAGTCGAGCGTGTCGCCCAGCGTATGATGGCTGGCGTTGTACCGGATGGCTACTGGCGCGGGCCGCAGCAAGCGCCTGAAATCCAGCGTGCGCCGCTTCCAGTGATCGGTGGCGATAGGTTCCAGCAGATCGGCGCGGCCCACCATCTCATCGACGGAGCGCAGACCCAGACCGGCCATTATCCCGCGCAGCTGCTCCGCCACGAACGTCATGAATCGCATCACATACTCCGGCTTGCCTCGGAAACGCGCGCGCAGCGTCTCGTTCTGGGTGGCTACGCCCACTGGACAGCTGTCCAGGTTGCACACGCGCATCATCATGCAGCCCATCGTGATCAGCGGCCCGGTCGAGAATCCGAATTCCTCCGCGCCCAGCAGCGCCGCGATCGCCACGTCGCGCCCGGTCAGCAGTTTGCCGTCGGTCTCCAGCGTGACGCGGGCGCGCAGCCTGTTCCGCACCAGCGTCTGATGCGTCTCGGCCAAACCCAGTTCCCATGGCAGTCCGGCGTGGCGTATGCTGGCACGCGGCGACGCGCCCGTGCCGCCGTCGTAACCGCTAATAAGGATCACGTCGGCCATACCCTTGGCCACTCCGGCCGCTATGGTGCCGACCCCCGCCTCCGCCACCAGTTTAACGGACACGCGCGCTTCAGGGTTAGCGTTCTTCAGGTCGTATATCAGTTCGGCGAGATCCTCTATGGAGTATATGTCGTGGTGCGGCGGCGGGGAGATTAAGCCCACACCGGGTGTTGAGTGTCGGGTTTTGGCGATCGACGGGGATACCTTCGCGCCGGGCAGCTGGCCTCCTTCGCCTGGTTTCGCGCCCTGCGCCATCTTGATCTGAATCTCCCGCGCCGATACCAGGTATCCGCTCGTCACGCCGAAACGCCCTGACGCTACTTGCTTGATCGCGCTGCATCGTTCGTCCAGGAACCTCGCCTCGTCCTCGCCGCCCTCGCCCGTGTTGGACTTGCCGCCTAAGCGATTCATTGCAATGGCCATGCACTCGTGGGCCTCTTGGCTGATCGAGCCGTATGACATCGCGCCCGTCTTGAACCGCTTGACGATCGACTCCACAGGCTCGACCTCGTCCAACGGAACCGGGCTCGCGTCCTTGAACCGGAACAGCGAGCGCAGCGTGATCGACTCACCTTCGTCGATGGACTTCGCGCACTGTTTGAATAACTCTGGATCGTTGTTCCAGCACGCCTGTTGGAGCAGGTGGATCGATTCCGGGTTGAGCAGATGCGGTTCCCCGTCCCGGCGATACTGATATACGCCTCCCGACGGCAAAACCCGCGCCTCGTCCGATCCTGGGGCGAACGCCGCCGAATGCCGCGCCCCGGTCTCCCGCGCCAGTTCATCCAGCGTCAGGCCGCCCAGGCGCGACGGCGTGCCCGGGAAGTATCGGTCGATGATCTCCGGACCCAGCCCCACCGCCTCGAACGGCTGAGCGCCTCGGTAACTCTGCACCGCCGATATGCCCATCTTGGAGAGCATCTTAAGCAATCCCTTTTCCAGCGCGTGGACGTAGTTCTTCGCCGCGTCCTCCGGATCGATCGGCTTACCGTTCTTCTTTAGAAAACCCTCGCGCGCCATATCGCGGACGGTCTCCAGCGCGGCGTAGGGGCAGATGGCCGTCACGCCGTACCCGACCAGCAGCGCGATATGATGCACCTCGCGCGGTTCAGCCGAGTCCAGCAGGATGCTCAGCCGCGTGCGCATACCCTCCTGAACCGTATGACGCTGCACGCATGTGACGGCCAGCAGCGCGGGTATCGCGGCATGGTCGCTGTCCGCGTCGCGATCCGACAGTATCAGAATCGAGCATCCCCTGTTGAACGCGTCCTCCGCGTCCCTCTGCAGGTTGACCAGCGCGGCGCGCAGGCCGGCGCCGCCGTCCGCCGCCTTATACACGATGGACAGTATCGCGGCGCGCAGTCCATCTTTATCCAGCGCCGCCAGACCGCGCATCCGCTTCTCCGATATGATGGGACTGTGAAGCCGGATCTGCTTGCAGCACAGGGGAGAGGGATGCAACAGGTCGCCCTCGGGTCCTATGTACACGCGCAGCGACGTGACGATCTCTTCGCGAATCGCGTCGATGGGCGGGTTGGTCACCTGCGCGAATTGATGATGGAAGTAGTCGTACAACAACTGCGGGGCGTCGCTGAGCACGGCCAGAGGCGAATCGGTACCCATCGACCCGACGGCCTCTTGACCCGTCTCGGCCATAGGGCGCAGCAGCTTCTCGCATTGCTCATACGTATACCCGAACGCATATTGAATGGTCTTCAGCGGCAGCCTGCAATTCATTGCCGGCGGAAGCGCTCCGTCCAGCGGCAGCGCGTCGACGTCCAGCTTCAGCCTGTCGATCCAGGCGCGGTAGGGCTGCTGGCTGGCGATAGCGTTCTTGATCTCGGCGTCGGCATAGAAGCGTCCTTCTGACGTGTCTATCATCACCATGCATCCTGGCTGAAGGCGGTCTTGGAGACGTATGTTGGACGCGGGTACCTCCAGCGCGCCGGCCTCGCTGGTGAGGATCACCATGTCGTCCAGCGTCACCACGTAGCGCGCAGGGCGCAGTCCGTTCCGGTCGAGCATCGCGCCTATTGACACGCCGTCCGTGAACGCTATCGCGGCGGGGCCATCCCAAGCGGCCAGTATGTGGCTGTGAAACTCATAAAACGCGCGCAGGGCGGACGGCATCTCGCGATACTTCTCCCATGGCGCGGGGATCATCATCATGGCCGAGTGAGCCAAGCTACGTCCGGTCAGCGTCAAGAACTCCAGACAGTTGTCGAACATTGCGGAATCGCTGCCATCCTCGCGAATGATGGGCAGAACATCCGCTATCGGCACGCCGAACACGTCCGTGGCGATATGCTGCTGACGCGCGCGCATACGCTGGACGTTACCCTTGATCGTGTTAATCTCGCCGTTGTGAACGAGACAGCGGTTCGGGTGCGCGCGCTCCCAACTGGGGAACGTATTCGTTGAGAAGCGCGAGTGCACTAGCGCGAGCGCGCTGCTATAATCCAGATCCCGCAGATCCGGATACAGTTCCTCCAACTGCGGCGCGAGGAGCATACCCTTATATACGATCGTGCGGCACGATAGACTGCACGCGTAGAAGTCGACGGAATCAGGCTCGCGCAGACGAGCCTCGGCGCGCTTGCGGATCACGTACAGCGCGCGTTCGAACGAAAGCTCGTCCTCGACGCGGGCATTCTTAGCTATGAACGCTTGCCTGATTCGAGGCATTGCGGCAAGAGCCGACGCGCCTAAGTGTTCGGTGCGCACGGGCACATCCCGCCAGCCTAGGAACCGCTGATCCGACTGCGTGACGATTTTGGCGAATTCCGTTTCGACGCGGCTCCGACGTTCGTCGTCCTGCGGCAGGAACAGCATCCCTACCCCGTACTCGCCCAGTCTGGGCAGCAGTATTCCTAGCGGCTGGCACACCTTACGGAAGTACGCGTCCGGTATTTGGGTGAGTATGCCCGCGCCGTCGCCGCTGTCCTGCTCCGCGCCGATGCCGCCCCGGTGGGTCATGTGCACCAGCGCATCCAGCGCCTGTTTGACCAGGTCGTGACTGCGCCGCCCGTTGATGTGCGCCACCAGGCCTATTCCGCACGCCTCGTGTTCATAGCTTGGGTCATAAAGATCGTCGCGCGTCTGTGTGCGGAGGCGCGCGCTGTACAGTTCCCGTTCCTGCCCCATTATCTGTTTCGCCTCGTTTCGTTATCGCGGTGCGTTGTTAACTACATCGGCGTGTAGTCATTTGTGTAATATATCATAAACGCTCGAAAAATGCAAGGCGGCGCTGATGATCCTTAAAACGAGGGTTGTTGTCGGCTTCAACACCGTAAGAACGCGCGGCGAAGGGAAGCCCCCTCTGTCGCTGCGGCGACATCTCCCCCTAGGGGG
>JAISBH010000157.1 GCA_031266295.1 Oscillospiraceae bacterium
AAAATATAATCCAAACCGCATGAAGAATTCTTCTTTAACCTTCGGTATTACTAATACGCGCAACGTCCAGTAATTGATCCATTTGGCGAAAAATAGGGCAAATAGCCGCCTGTAATAGATAAACTGCCGTTTCTGCTGAGTGGCAAGGTTCAACGCCTTTACCTCACGCCATCCTTGTACGGATGTATGAAGCCAAGCCGTCATCTTTTGATCATTCTCGCGATTAACGTTGTTTAATACGCGCTCACGCTTGCTTATGATGTGATCTAACCAAAATGTTAGCGGAATCGCGACAATAGAAAACGCGGCAAGTCTCCAGTCAATGGTAATAAGCCATACTGCACTAACAATAAGCGTTACATACGCAATCAAGTAATCAATGGACTGTGTTCCGGCAAAGTTATTTATCTGTGCAGTATCGTCCTCAAGACGCATCTTCATGTCGCCGATGCTGGTCTTTTCATACACCGAAAACGGGAGTGCAAACAATCCGTTGAAAATTTCATACTTCGCGCGATAAAGGACGGTATTCACCAAGGTATTAGTTGAGTGGTTCCTTAGATAACTGATCGCTGTGGTGGTTAGAAACACGCCAAAATAGCCGCCTATAACCATCGGCATCGCAGAAAAATGTTTCGCGATGATGACCTCATCAATAAAGAGTCTGTAAAACTGTGGATTAGCAAATCCTAACGCCATTGAGACGATGCTCAGCGCCAGGTTGAGTACAAAGAACCTCTGTACGCCTGACGCGAACGGCAAGAAGGCTTTTAGCAGCGTCAATCGATATTTAATCTTGCCGAACATGGTTTTCCGCCTCCTTTATGGCGAATAGAGTCTTGAACGCATGGTTATTCCGCTGCATTTCCTGTGGATTGCCAATGGCGGATACCTGACCTCCATCAATGATAGCAACCCTGTCACACAACATAACAGAACTAAGCCGATGCGCTATCACAATTGCGGTTCGCCCGCTCAACACACCTTTCCAAGCGGCATGAATGTTTTCTTCTGTTTCGCTGTCCAACGACGACGTCGCTTCATCAAAGATAATGATCTTAGGGTCTTTGAGATAGATTCGAGCAATCGCAACCCTTTGCTTCTGACCGCCTGATAAACCGACGCCTTTTGTGCCTATAACTGTATCCAAACCGTTAGATAATGTAGTAATAAAATCCCAAAGACCGGCCTGAACACAAACATTCCTTACTTGCTCATCGGATGCGTTACGATTGCCGAGAAGTATGTTTTCTTTGATTGTACCATCAAAAACCAGCACATCCTGTTGAATCAATCCTATATTCTGGCGAATGGATTTTAAGGTGCAATCGGATAGTTTATGCCCATCAATTTCAATGAAACCATGTCGTGGGCGATAAAAACCAATCATCATATAAGCGATCGTAGTTTTCCCGCATCCGCTCTTACCAACCAAAGCAAACCGTTCGCCTGACGGAATATCCAGAGAAAAACCGTTTAGCACTTCACTTGATTTCTTGTATGCAAATCCAATGTTATTGAACGTAACTTTCCCATCGGAAACATCTAATGTATTTTTACCAGCCCAAACATCCTCAGTCGGTGTTTCCATGAAATCATGAATACGCTGGATGTAAGATATACGATCCTGGGCATCCAACCACGTTCTGCTTAGATGATAAGTATTGCTTGTTAGATCTTCATAAAAAGCAACAATAACAATTAGTAGTCCGACTGTTATATTTCCAGACATTGCCGCAAAACCTGCCAGCGTGAACATGCCAAGCTGGATAATCAACTTGGTAAACATGATGATATTATTCGCTGTTAGGCTGGAAATACTTGACTTAACGTTAATGTCGAACATCCTCTTATGATTATCCTCGAATGTCGACTGTACCTTTCTCTGTGCGCCAAGCATACGGATATCCCGCAAAGCGGTAAATATCTCGAATACCCAACTAACATAACCCTTATAGTATTCGCGTTGTTTATCGCTGTAACCGCGAATCTTTTTACCGTACTTTGAGTTAACAATTACGCTTATCGGCGTAACAAGCAACGCCGCAAGACCTATTTTCCAGTCAATCACAAACAGATAAATGGATATAGCGGCAATTTTTATAAGCCCATTTAAGAAATGGATGATATTACGAATAACAAAATGCATACACTCATCGGAATATGACGTCAATATAGATATAATGTCGCCTGTCGATGCGTCAGACAAGAACTCGGCGTCAGCCTTCTGAAAGTGGTCAAACAAGTCCTTCTTTATGTCCAACGTATACATATTCATCAGATAATGGTGCTGCGCATATATCATAAAATATAGCACGCATGAAAACACAGACAGCGTCACAAAAAACAAAGCTATTCTGACGAAAGTATCAACATTCTGATAATAGACAATCTCATCTATCATAATACCAAACAATAACGGCATAGCGACGCTAAGGACTGTATCCAGCAGCCAACCAAAATAGAACATCAGGAAATTCTTCCTGTGTTTCAGTATGTACTTGGACAGGACCCTTATCGCAGTGAAGTAATACAGCTTTGTCGCAGGTATACTATCTTTCATCAATTCTTCCCCGCTTTCAGAAATATGCGTTCAAGCAAGGTTTGTTTACCCGCAACAATATCAACCGTAACAGCGCCTCTAATTTTGCCATCGCTGTTACTACTAATGGTCACAAATACCTGATAATCGCCATAATCAACGTGCGTCACTTCCGAACTATACACAGCATCGTTCCTGTTGGCATAGTAAAAAATCCTTGTTGGCGCCATTGATGACGCATCCGCCGTAATCGTGATAACATCATTATCAATCACGGCAGGATACGACTTAACCACGTCCAGCTTGATAAATAGCGACATGGCGACAAACACGGTAACAAATACCGCGATGAATCCATAGTACAACCAAGGTTTCTTGACCAAGTACTTAACGTACAGCATCTCAAACTTCGTCATAATCGTTACCTTATCGAACTATATCATCAAGTCATTTATATCCAACCGCTTCGCCTGCGAAAGCTTCTTCCCGTACCCAATAGCTACCAATGCCATTAGGCTGTAACGTTTTTCAACTCCAAGAATCTCGCAAATTTCGTCTTTATAGTTGCTGCATTCGCCAATCCAACAGCTTTGCACTCCATTCGCTGTTGCTTCCAGAATCATGTTTTCAACACAGGCTCCTATAGCCATAGTGTCTTTTTCTATATCATAAACATTCGCTGTATCCATAAATACAGCGATCATCTGCACGACATTTTGCAGCCATTTATTATTTGGCAACATTGCGGCAACAGTCTGTACGGATTCATCCGCCAGCACCCGGAATCGCCATGGCTGCCCGTTTTTGCCTGACGGCGCTTTGGAGGCAGCTGTAAGGAGTTTTGCGATAACTTCGCCAGGTACGTTTCGGTTGGGAACAAACAACCTACAGCTATATCTATCGTGAATGGCAGAGCAAAGCAATTCTGGAGTGTCAGATAAACGACCTCTGCATACTACTACTTTGCACACTGTTATCATATCCCCTTTCACCGCAATGACTCAGCCAATATAAAATATACGCTAAGGAGAAGAAGCTGTCAAGCGCTCAACACACGGAGGAATCATTTAGAGGTTATGAGAACATATCCAAGAGGGAGGCGTCGGAAAAGGCAGCTTTGACTTGGATTCACCCCAATCGGAATAGCCACAGATGACTGCGAACAAGGCTATGGCAAGGATGTCCACTAGCTTATGCCGGAAGTTTCCGCTTTGACGCCGACAATCTTGAATCCTGACTGCCATTCCTTGAGCCGTTTGAGAGACAGGCTTTCTTGTTCCCGCTTCATTCCGCTTCACCTCATCTCCTCTTTCGTTTATATTTGGAAATATCCTTTCAGCTTGTTATAACTTTTACTATCTTTACGTGCTTCTAAATGATTTCGCCGTGGTCGCCAGTCTTGCGCACCCCATCCCAAGCTGTTATAATGCCCTCGTGAATAAATCGCTTGAAACCGTACTCCGCGCGCGGGAGCTGCTGCTTGATGTTACCCCGCTTAAGGGCGACTGCGGCAAGATCTGCGGCCGCGCTTGCTGCGAGGTCTCCGACCCTGATGCGGGCATGATACTGTTCCCCGGCGAGGAGACCCTCTATACCGGTTACAAACTCGTCAAAATGTATGGCATCAGCGGCGGTGAATGGCCCTGGTGGAGATGTGATGGAACATGCGAACGACGCGACAGACCGCTGGCCTGCCGCGTCGCGCCGCTCACTCCCACGATCCGTAATGGCGCCGTCTCCGTCGAAATGGACAGAGGCTGCGCGTTCTGCTGCCCATTAGTGGAGTTCGGCGTATCTGCGCTGAGCGAGGACTTTGTCGAATCTGTGCGTGTGGCCGCCTTCATCCTAGCGGAAGACCCCGCCTGCCGCGCGTTCGTTGAAAACCAAACCAAGCATCAGGACATGATGCGCGCTATACTGCTATCGTCTATAATTTCTCCTGAACGCCCTGCGCCGGACGAGCGTACCCCATTCGAGCCTGACCATCCTGACAATGTCCCCGCCGAAGAACAGCGCGACATTCAGCAGTGACAACACGATCGCCGCACGCGCGCTCCATGACCCTATGATAAAGTTATACGCGTACAGCAGCACATCCAGTAACGCTAGCCACTTCATCTTGATCGGCAGGAAGAAGAATAGGTACATCTGGAAATCCGGGAACAGCGCGGCGAACGCCAGAAACAGCGACAGATTTACATACGTATTGTCGCCGTATCCCGTAACCAGCCCTCCCAGCACCGCCCCGATAATCCCCAGAAGATAGTACAGGCTAAACTTGAACGAACCCCATTGAGTCTCCAGCGTGTTCCCTATCATCCAATAAAAGTACAGGCTGAAGATCACCCACAGCAGTGACGTTGACGGCGGCAGGAATATGAACGTCACCAGCCGCCATACCTCGCCTCTCGCGATGGCCGCCCTGTTGAAGTACAGCAGATTGCTCGCGCCCATCCCGATGAAGTCCAGCAGAAACACGATCGCCATGCCGCCCACTACATAGTACATCAGATTTGTTATGTACCAGCCCCTGCGGGCCTTAAGTTCTATCAGCCGCATCTGTTTGCGTATCCGCTCCATTACCGCTCCTCCTTATCTTCCGCGGATCGATTCCGCTCGTCGTACGTCTCCTGGAACAACTCGGTCAGCCTGTCGGCCCCTTGATCGCGCAGTCCATTCACATACGCTTCCCAGTTCTCGTCATTCAGCTCAATCTCGCCGTCGATGAACTTCGCTATACCTTCGTCAACCATCGTTCCCAACACGCGCTGCAGCGCAGCGATCTCATCCTCCCTCGCCTCGTTCGTCGGCCACGTTAACGGGAACGGCGTCGTCAGCAGCGGTTGAATCGCGTCCCCCTCGCGGCGTACTCTGGCTTCAATCGCCAGATCGGTGCGCCGCTCGAAATCGGCGGGCGTCAACCCCGGCGTCAGGTTGTCGGTGTGGATAACCCTATCGCGCAGTACGGAGTCTATCGTCGTGAATTCGTCCGTGATCCACTGCCATGAGGACCCGCTCCATTTGTAATCCACGTCCGCCACGCCGGCCAACGCCAGCCGACCGCCATCCTCGGTATAGAGGTAATCCGCCCAGCCCAGCATAGCGCCGGGATCATCGCACTTCGATGTAACCGCGAACGTGCCTTGTACCACGCCGCTTAGCAATCTGCGATACCTCGGCGCAGAACCGTCAGACGGCTTCAGCGGCGTCAGTATCGAGTATGCTTCGGCTAGCTCGGCGGAAACCAGCGTGTACGGCGCTATGGATACAAACGCGCCGATTGTGTTCTCCTTCGCCTCGCTCAGCAGCGTCGTGCGCTGTGACTGTCCCTGTCTGAACGCGTCGCCGTCCAGCAATCCATCTTGCTTCAGCGCGTGCATCGATTCCGCAAACTCACGGAACCCAGGCTCGAACGGGGCGTATCGGATCGTATCGGCGCTATCCACATAAATATTATAGTCGTTCGGGGTTAGTCCGAACGCGTGCAGGAAGAATTTAGCTTCCCACGGCCCTATGAGGCTTAACGGGTTCTCGTCTTGCCGGCCGTTTCCGTTGGGATCACGGTCGCGGAACGAGGTCAGCGTATCGACGAACTGGGCGAAGGTCTCCGGCATGGGCAGGTTCAGCGCGGTCAGCCACTCCTGGTTGATCCAGATATAACACTGCCGCTCGTAGCCGTTGAGTCCGGGCAGCGCGGCAATCGATCCATCCGGTTGGGTGATCAAGGCGCGCCAATCCTCGCGAGCGTTCAATATGCCGGATAGTGTCGGCGCGCTGGATTCCAGCAGCGGCGCGAGGTCGGTCAGCTGACCCGACGCACGGTAACGCAGTTCCTCTTCCGGCGTCAGCGCGGCCTTAAAGAACACATCGGGCAGATCCCCCGACGCGAACGCGGTATCCTTCGCCGTCTGGTATGACGCTTCGTCGGCGTACTGCCTGAAGACGAAATCAATACCCGTCCGTTCGCGCATAGCCGTAAAGAACGCGTGAGCGCGCCAGTCGCGGCCCGACTCCATATCCAGACCCATCATGGTGTATACGCGTACCGTATCCAACGGGACGTCGGACGGAGGCGCGGCCTCCAGTTCAGCTGACGCCGGAAGTGCGCGTCCGTACAGCGTAACAAGCGCGAGCGCAACCGCGGCCAGGCGTATCAGGCGGTTTCGTTCCTTAACCATCGCATAGTTCCTCCATACCCAGCAAATAACATCTTGAACAAAACGCAAACAATAACCATTCACGGTTGCATCCTGCCTCTCTCTCAATTATAATAGAATACAGATCGGTTGGCAACATCCGGAGCGTATGTATCGCGGGGTGATCGCGGGTTTCACACTGCGTTCAATAGAATTAATAAACGGTGAGAGGGGTGATCGGTACGGTATTATTCTCGCGCTGGCTGCTAAGGCACAGGCGGCTGATGGTGACGATCTTCACGGTCGCCGCGCTGGCGGGCGTGGCGCTGTCGCTTGGCGTAACGGTAAACAACAACCTGGTGGATTATCTGCCAGAATCGGCTCCGTCCACTCGCGCGCTGGAAGTGATGGGACAAGCCTTCACCGGCGCGTCTGAAAACGCGCAGGTCATGGCGGTTGACGTCAGCCTCGCCGACGCGCTGGACTTAAAGCGGCGGCTCGCCGCTGTAGACGGGATCGAAGCCGTTTCATGGCTGGACAACCTGATTGACATGACCGTGCCGATCGAGCTGGCCGATCAGGCTATCGTCGGCGCGTACTATAAAGACGGCAACGCGCTGTACTCTGTTTCGATAGCGGAGGGACGGGAGGCCGACGTCGTCGACTCCGTCCGCGATATCCTCCGGCCCGGCGACGCGCTGGCCGGTCATGCCGTCGAGTCAGCAAAGCTGCAGCGACTCGCGTCGGTCGAAACCCGCAACGCGATGCTGATACTGCTGCCGCTGATACTGCTTGTGCTCATCATATCCACTGAGTCATGGCTGGAGCCGCTGCTGTATCTGGCGGCGATAGGCATACCGGTGCTGATCAACATGGGCACGAACGTATTCTTCAAGGACGTGTCGTTCATCACTCAGACGGTAAGCCCGATACTGCAGATGGCCGTGTCGCTGGATTACGCGGTGTTCCTGCTTCATCGGTTCAGGGCAAACCGGGATCGGAAGGATCCTATGGAGCCGTTCGAGGCGATGCGCGAGGCCGTAGGGTTCTCGTTCGGCTCGATAGCAGCCAGCGCAGCGACGACGTTCTTCGGTTTCCTCGCGCTGATGTTCATGCAATTCCAGATCGGCGCGGATTTGGGGATGAACTTGGTGAAGGGTATCGCGCTGAGTTTCATGTCGGTGATATTGTTCCTGCCGTGCCTGACGCTGTGCTGTCTGCCATGGCTGGATAAGACGCGCCATCGCCCGTTGCTGCCCGACTTCGCCAAGTCGAAGATCAGCTCGAAAACCGGGCACAAGACATACGGCGTCGGCTCTGTGCTGTTCAAGACGCGCTGGGTCGCGGCGATCGTCATACTGCTGGCCGTCGTGCCCGCGTTCGTCGCGCAGAACGCCAATACGTTCACATACGGCATGACGTCCGTCATTTCCGATGATTCATACGAGAGCGATGCGGCGCGCATAGCGAAGGTGTTCGGCGCGTCGACGCCTATGGTCGTGCTCGTGCCGTCGGGCGAGCCGGGCAAGGAAGCTCAATTGTCCGCCGCGCTGGCCTCGATCCCGCGCGTGTCCAGCGTGATCTCATACGCCACTCAAGTCGGGTCGATGATCCCGCCCGAGGTAGTGCCTCAGGACGCGCTGTCTCAATTCCAGTCGGGCGGATGGAGCCGATTGATCCTCTATGTGGACGCGGAGGACGAAAGCCCCGGCGCATATCAGCTGGTCGATGATATCCGCGCGGCGGCTGACTCCGTATACCCCGGCGAGGGCTTGGTCGCGGGTCAGCACGCGAATATATATGACATCCGCGAAGTGATCACCCGCGATCAACCGATCGTTAACTATGTGGCCGTCGGCGCGATACTGCTGGTGCTGCTGCTGTCGTTCCGTTCCATATCGCTGCCTATTCTGCTGACGCTGACCATTGAGGCCGCGACGTGGATCAACCTGTCGTTGCCGTACTTTACCAGCTCGCCGCTGTGCTACATCGGCTACCTGGTGGTATCGACCGTGCAGCTGGGGGCGACGGTGGATTACGCGATACTGTTCACCGACCACTACCTGAAAAATCGCAGGAAGCGTGGCAAGCGCGAGGCCATCGCGCGCTCGACCAGTAAGACGTTCGGGTCGATACTGATATCCGGCGCGATACTCTCCGGCGCGGGGGTCGCGCTGTCCCTGACGTCGACCAACGAGATCGTCAGGCAGATGGGGGTATTGCTCGCGCGCGGTACGGCGCTGTCCATTCTGCTGGTGGTATTCTTCCTTCCGGCGGCGTGCGCGCTGCTGGACGGGGTGATCCAGCGCACGACAATCAACGCACGTTTCCTGCAGCGCAAGGCCGAACCCGTACGGGACGCGAAAACGGAAGGGAGCGATAACGAATGACCACTAACGCGAAGTTCGCGGCCTTCGGGCGGGGACTCTTTCACAAGGGCAGTAAGGCGGGACGCGCGGTTCCGTGCGCGCTTGCCTTGACATTGCTGATCGGCGCGCTTGGCCTTTCCGCGTTCGCCGCCCCGGCGAACAACGAGGCGCTACCGCCGTATCTGAAGGAGGAGACGGTCTACGGCTCGCTGGATGCGTCAGGCGGCGTGCGGACGCTGTATATTGTGAATACGCTGCTGTCGGATCAGTCCGGAACCGCCGTCGACTACGGCGGCTATAAGGCGGTAACCAACCTCTCCAATTCAACCGCGCTGGACTACAATCCTGACGAAGGGACGGTCGAGGCCGCGCTGACGGCGGGCGAGCCGTTCATGTACCAGGGCGCGTTGGATTCGACGGCGCTGCCTTGGCTGTTCGCGGTCCGCTACACGATCGATGGCAAAGAGGTCGCCGCAGATGAATTGGGCGGCATGTCGGGACGCTTGGGTATAATGGTCGGCGCGGTCAGGAACGCCGAGGCAGTCGACGCTTCCTATTACGATAACTATGCGCTGCAGGTATCGCTGCCGCTGTCCAAGGCCTTATGCCGCAACGTAACCGTCGTTGGCGCGACGCTGGCCGACGCGGGTTTGTCGCGCCAGGTCACCGCGACCGCGCTGCCCGGCTCGCCGTTGTATTTCTCGGTCGGAGCGGACGTGACGAATTTTGAGATGGATTCGATCACCATCGCCGCCGCGCCGTTCTCTATGAAGATCAACCTGCCCGACATCCAGCCGATGCTGGGGCAATTCTCGCAGCTGACCGACGGGTCCGCGCAGATTCAGCAAGCGCTCGACGAGATGAAGGTCGCGCTCGACGCGGCTCTTAACGGCGCCGACGATGATGAGTCCACGTCGGCCATGCCTTCCACATCTCAGATAAGCGTGGGCATGTCCATGATGATCGCCGCGCTGAACGGTACGTCTCTCCAACTGGGACAAATGGAAGCGGGGCTGGCGGCTCTGGCGGATTCAATCAGCCAGCTAACGGAAGCGCTCCCGGCTGAACCCCTTAACGAGGAACAGGCGGCGGCATTGACGGCGTTGTATGAATCCGCGCCCGAATCTAAGGCGCTGCTGGATCAGCTGTCAGCGGGTTACGCGGCTGCTGCCATAGGCGGGGCGGCTCTGACCGAGGCGCGGCCCCAGGCGGAGGCGTTCGCGCAGGCTATAGCGCCGCTGCGTTCGGGACTAGATACCGTCGCTTCGTCGCTGAGCCAGTCCGGGGAAATGCTGACGGGCATGGCCGCGCAGGCGGAGGGGCTGACGCAGCTGCTGGACGGCCTGACTCAATTGAGCGAGCAATACAGCCTGTTCCACGAAGGCATAGAGTCGATACCCGATCAGGCCGAAGCGGTCATCCATGATATGACGTCCGCGTTCGACCGCAGCGGATATCGGCCGAACTCGTACGCCGACGAGCGGTGCGGTCAGGTAGAGGCGCTGCAGTTCACGCTTCGCACGGACGCTATCGCCGCGCCCAAGGCGGCAGCGGAGGCGGAATCGGCGCAGGAGCCGGAGACATTCCTGGAACGCTTGACGAAGCTGTTCAAATAACCGTTTATATCAAGGGCGGCTGCGGACAGCCGCCCCTTTGAATCATGGAGGCCGTTTATGTCCCAACCGTTGATATTGGTGTGCGACGACGATCCTATCGTCCATCAATCCATCAACTTATACCTGGACGCCGAGGGATTCGAGCACCGTTCCGCGTATACCGGTCCGCAGGCGCTGACCGCCGCGACATCTGCGCCCGAACCGAGCCTCGTGCTGCTGGATATCATGATGCCTGAATTATCCGGCATGGATATATGCCGCGCGTTGCGCAAGATATCGCAGGTGCCGGTGATAATGCTCACTGCGCGCGGCGAGGAGTTCGATCGCGTACTGGGGCTGGAACTGGGCGCGGACGATTACATCGTCAAGCCATTCTCACCACGGGAGGTTATATCACGCATCAAAGCCGTACTGCGCCGCGCCAGCGGGCAGATGCGTGAGGAACCCACTGGCGTGATGGTGTTCGGCCATCTTACGATAATGCCTGACAGCTATACCGTTCAGCTAAACGGCGAGAACGTGGCGATGACCCCGCGCGAGGTTGAGCTGCTCGTGCTGCTGGCCTCGCATCCGGGCCGCGTACTCCCGCGCGAGACGATACTGTCTCAGGTATGGGGTTACGACTACTACGGCGACTCGCGCACCGTGGATACGCATATCAAGCGTCTGCGCCAGAAACTCTCCGTGCCCGACGCAGTATGGCAGATCACCACAGTATACGGCGTAGGCTACAAATTCGAGGCGGGCGCAGGATGACAGGCAAGGCTGACTCGTCCAGGGCATTCGGGACGAAGGGCGGCGTCAGGCGCACGTTTTCGAGGGGGAAGCGAAAACTGCAGCATGTGGTCATGTGGAAGAGCTTCACGATAAAGCGCGTGATGCTGCTGGTCATGATGGGCATCATGCTTTCCTCGACCATATCGCTATCGATGTATGAGCTGTGGGTGCCGCGCCTGCTGATCGACGCGCGGGTACCGTTGGGGATGGTCAACGCCGTTATCGCCGCGCTGCGACACACTTTACGGGTGTCGTCGGTGCTGTCGATACTGGTGCTGTTGCCGCTGTGCGCCATGGCCGCGATGCAGATCATCCGCCCGTTGTACAGCGTCCATGATCGCGCGATACGCATGGCCAGCGGCGACCTGCATACGCCGGTAATCATCAGGGCGGGCGGGGAGCTGGGTGAACTGGCCAACGCGCTGAACGCGCTGTCCGAGCGTGTCAGCAACTCCCAGGACGCGCTGATGATCGAGCGGGTTCGCGCGCTGCGAATACTCAACGCGCTGGACGAGGGCATACTCTCCGTGGATGCTAACGGCATAATCAATCAGATAAACCCGACACTGATGGCCGTGATGCCCGTGCGTTCTGGTGATCCGCTGCCCGATATGGTTGAGGAAGCGTTCCGTGCGGCTATGCGCGAAAACAGGCAAACCGCCTTTAATCTGGCGCAGAAAACGCCGCATGGCGAGCGTATTTGGGCGTGCAAGGTGCTGCCGATCCGGTCGAAGGAAGGCGCGGTCATCGGAGCGGTGGGGGTGTTCCGGGATGAGACGCAGTCGATTCAACTGGAACGGACGCGCCGTGATTATGTCGCGAACGTGTCGCATGAGCTGCGCTCGCCGCTGACCGCGCTGCGCTGCCTGATCGAGCCGTTAAGCGACGGAATGATCCAGCAGGATGAAAAGAAGCAGGAGATATACGATATACTGCTGCGTGAAACGGTGCGGTTATCGCGGCTGGTAGACGACATGCTGGAGTTGTCACGGCTGCAATCGGGGGCGCTTGCGCTTGAGAAGATGGTGTTTGAACCGCTGCCGCTGCTGAGGCAGATAGCGGACATGATTGAACCGCGCGTGCTCGACAGGGGGCTGACGTTCGAACGGAGGCTGCCTGAATCGCTGCCCGAGGGATTTGGCAATCCGGACAGGATAGAGCAGGTGCTGATTGCGTTATTAGACAATTCTATTAAGTTTACACCGGTAGGCGGCGTTATAACGATGGGTGCGTCGTTAGTCGTGGTTGATAATGGCGGGATGGGTGATGTGATAGAGATTTCGGTGTCGAACACAGGGGCGGGGATTACGCCGGAGGATCTGCCGCATGTGTTCGAGCGGTTTTACAAGGCGGATAAGGCGCACGCGGAGAAAGGTACAGGGTTGGGGCTGGCTATAGCGAAGGAACTGCTAGCGCGGCTGGGCGAGACCATCCGAGCGGAGAATCTGCCCGGCGCGGGCGTGAGGTTTACGTTCACGCTGCATTTTGCGCGGGAAGAGAACGCTGCGGCATAGAACGGGGTTGGGGTTCCGCCCCCTCTGCCGCTGCGGCGACGCGGCGCATCCGCGCCTTCGGGAAGGGGACTCACGTCCCCCTCCCGACCTCCCCCGGGGCTTGGAACGAGAGAACGAAGGAACCGGTTGCGTTCCGGAACAGACTATCCAGGTACAACCGGTTGGTCGAAGCCGGTAGAACGTGTATCACGATGGTCCAGGCGAAGCCTGGTCAGGATTCGAAAGGGCGGATAGCCCTTCGCAGGGTCTGGGACAGAGTCCCAGGCTCCCCGCAGGGACGTTCCCCGTTCCTACGTTCCCCCCGTTCCAACTCCTGCGCCCGCCAGAAAAATATTATAATGAAGTAGTCATCTCACACCATAGTGGCGGGCGCTACAAACTTAAAGCGCATTCGGTTCGCAAACCGAACAGCGTCCCGCCGCAGCGGACAGCCGGAAGTTGCGTCAACACATAGTTGACCTGCCGCGCCCGCTATGCTAGAATCCCCCCATGAGAATCCATATGCTGTCAATCGGCACCACGGGCGACGTGATTCCGATGATATTGATAGGCCAGGAACTACAGCGGCGCGGACATGTCGTCAGAATCGCCGCGTTTGAACCGCTGGGCAAGGCGATATGCGGAGCGGGATTGGAATTCTACTGCTTGCCCGGCGACGCGTATAAGTATATCGGCACGCTAATCCAGCCCGGCGGCAGCCCCGTTACGTTTGTGTACCGACTAACCCAGTCGCTGAAAGCACTGATCAAGCCGCTTACCCGCTCACTGATGGAGGCTTCACAAGGCGCGGATGCACTCGTGCTGACCTACTTTGGGTCGATGGGCTATTCGATCGCTGAAAAATTTGGCATACCATGCTTTCAGCTGCATTATTATCCTATGGACATATCCAGTGATGTACCCCAGGCGATCATGCCCCAGCTCCGCCTGGGCCGTGCATACAACCGCCTGACATACTCGCTAACATATCTGACCGTCGGCGGACTGGAGTATCACTACCTACACCGCTGGCGCAAGCTGAACGGGATGCGCGCGCGGCGAATCCGCACGCATCCCGATTACACGGTCGGACAGTGGCAGATCCCTGTGCTGTACGCGATCAGCCGCCAGCTCGTGCCACGATCGCTGGACTGGCCGCACAATATCAACATGATCGGATTCATCCAGCCTAAAGAGCCAGCGGCGTTCGAGCCGTCGCCCTCTCTGTCCTCGTTCCTTAATCAGGAACCGAAGCCCATATATATCGGCTTCGGATCAATGACTTCGGGCGATATGGCCGCAGCGCTGGAAGTGACGATCGAGAGCCTGAAGCGGCTGGGTATGCGCGCCGTGATGATAAAGGGATGGGGCGGAGCGGCGCAGGACTCCAAGATATCCGAACGCCTGCGCAAAAGCGAGCAGCTCTTCCTGGTGGACTTTGTACCCCACAGCTGGCTGTTCCAGAGGGTGAGCGCGGTGGTGCATCATGGAGGCGCGGGCACTACGGCGGCTGGGTTATACGCCGGTCTTCCTACGCTGGTGATACCGTTCGGCGCGGATCAACCGTTCTGGGGCGAACAGGTCTACCGCCACAACGTAGGCCCGAAGCCGATACCGCGCGACAAGCTGGACGTGGATCGACTCACCCAGGCGCTGTACCAATTGGTACATAACCCAATATACCGAGAAAACGCTCAATATATCGCTAAGCATCTGCGCATTGAGGACGGCGCGTCCGAGGCCTCAGACGTGATCGAGCGCGAGTGCGCGGCGTTCTCGCGCACCATGACGAAGGTGCAGGTCAAGCGCCCGAGGCGACGCAAACGTAACAATGCCTGACAACCACGCCGCCACTCCGTCTGCCACCACGCTCTGACGAAAGGACTGATCCGCATGGTAACCGTGCCTTGGATGAATTTAGACGCGCTGCACGCCAACCGATTGCCGCCGCGCGCGATCGATATACCGTACAGCACCTCGGCAGCGGCGAGGTTATTCGAACGCGGGGCGTCCGACCGCTTCCTGTCGCTGAACGGTGTGTGGGATTTCGCATACTGCGATACGCCGGACGACATCCCCGGCGGATTTCCGCTGCGGGAACCCGCGTCATGGGATTACATGCCTGTGCCTGGTAGCTGGCAGATGCATGGCTTCGGCAGCCCGCAGTACACGAACGTTAAGTTTCCGATACCGTATGACCCGCCATATGTGCCGGACGACGCGCCTGTCGGGCTATACCGTCGGGCGTTCACGGTTCCCGACGCCTGGAACGGCCAGCGGATACTGCTGCGGTTTGACGGCGTGGATTCGTATTTCGAGGCCTACGTCAACGGCAAGCAGGTCGGATTCTCGAAGGGCGCGCACTACCCCGCCGAGTTCGACGTCGGCCAGTTCACCCAACCCGGAGTTAACAATCTGCACGTGCTAGTTCGCCAGTGGTCTGACGCGACGTACCTGGAGGATCAGGATAAGTGGCGGCTGAACGGGATATTCCGCGACGTATCGCTGCTGTGCCTGCCTTCCGCGCATATCTGGGACGTGGTCACGGATTCGGGACTGCAGGACGACATGCGTACTGGCACGCTGCGCGTCGGTGTGGATGTATTGGACAGCTTCGGCTCGATACCTCCGGGAATCAGCGTCCTAGTCGCATTGTTTGTGGCTGGCGGCGACGCTCCGCTGTGGAGCGAGGGACGCGCCATTATGCCGGGTGAGCCGCGTTTCACCGATTGGTTCTCCGCTACCCTGCCGGATGCTCGCCGCTGGACCGCCGAGACGCCCAACCTATACGAACTGGCCGTCACGTTATCCATGAACGGCAAGCCCATTCAGGCGCAGGCTATCCGCGTTGGATTCCGCAGGATTGACATAAAGGATGCTGCGCTCCTTGTAAACGGCGCGCCGATCAAACTGAAGGGCGTCAACCGCCACGACTTCAACGCAAAGCTGGGCAGCGTTACACCGCTGGACGCGATGGAGCGCGACGTCAAGCTGATGAAACGGCACAACATCAACGCCGTGCGCACGAGTCACTACCCGAATGATCCACGCTTCTACGACCTTTGCGACTCATATGGGTTATATGTAATCGACGAGGCCGACCTAGTGTGTCATGGCGTCGTGCATGTCGGCTCTTATGATCTGATCGCCACCGACCCCGCCTGGGAAAGGCCGTTCGTCGACCGCGCCGAGCGGTTGGTGGGGCGCGACCGCAATCACGCGTGCGTGATATTCTGGTCGCTGGGTAACGAGTCCGGATATGGATGCAACCATCAGGCTATGGCGCGTGCGGTCAGGGCGTTCGATCCAACCCGACCCATTCACTACGAGCGTGACGAAGACGCCGAGACCGCCGACGTCTACTCCCGCATGTACACTAGCGTGCCCGACCTTATCGCCGAGGGCGAGGCGGCGGATAAGACCAAGCCATTCTTCCTGTGCGAGTACGCGCACGCGATGGGCAACGGCCCCGGCAATCTGCGCGACTACTGGGATGCGATATACAAGTACCCTCGGCTGATCGGGGGATGCGTCTGGGAATGGGCCGATCACGGCATAGAGCTGACCAACGATAAAGGCCAGCGATACTACGCCTACGGCGGCGACTTCGGTGAGTTCCCGCACGACAGCAACTTCTGCGTCGACGCGTTAACCTATCCCGACCGCACGCCGCATACAGGCCTGCTTGAGTATAAGAAGGCGCTGCAGCCCATTGAAACGCGATTCGAGACGCGGTTTGATACCGTACCCGAATCTCCTGCCGGGGAGTCGAATGGCACGCTTTACGCCGTACTGACAAACAGGCTCGCGTTCACCGACCTGAATGAGTTCGACTGCACATACCGTCTGCGCTACTATGATCGCACGCTGAGCGAGGCGAGGGTTGCGCTGCCGTCCGTGCCGCCGGGTGAATCCATATCCGTCGAAATGCCCGGCCAACCGTCCGCGCGGCTGGGACTGTACGCCGAGCTGTCATTCAGCCAGCGCCTGGATACGCCATGGGCTCCCGCCGGGTATGAGGTGGCTTGGGCGCAATTCGTGCCAGAGCAGAAGGCCGTCTACGCGTACTCAGGCAGATGGATTCCGCCGTTCGTCTCGTCGGACGCGTCCGGATCGGCGCGAATGGTCAGTCCGCTCGCGACGGCGGTGTTCGGCACCCGAGACGGCGCGATGACGTCGCTGTCAGTGCAAGGCGCGGCGCTGCTTGAATCCGCGTTCCGCCCGCTTATCTGGCGAGCGCCGACGGATAATGACAGCCCGAACGCAGCGAAGGCATGGCGCGAGTTTGGCCTGGATCGATTGTTATCGCGTGTCGAGTCCAAGTCGCTGACGCTTGAGAACGGCGTTGTTCGCAGCCGCGCCGTATACATTCTCGCACCAAAGTTCCTCAAGCCGGTGATCCGCTTCACGCTGGAGATGGCTCTTCTGGGTAATGGCGAGGGCGAGGTTCATGTGACATACGAACCGCTGCCGTTGGGCGACGATAAGGCGCTGCCATACCTGCCTCGGTTGGGCGTGCGTGCGCGTCTGCCGCGATCGCTCAAGAACGCGGCCTGGTACGGACGCGGCCCGCACGAAAGCTATCCTGACAAAAAGGAATCGGCGCGGCTGGGCCTCTACCGCGCGAACGTTATCGATCTGACCGAACCATATGTGAAGCCGCAGGAGAACGGTGCGCACGAGGATACGCGGTTTGTCGCGCTGACCAGCGACGAAGGCTGGGGATTGCTGGTTGCGAGTGGGCGGGAGTTTTCGTTCACGGCGCATCCTTACACGGTTGAGTCGCTGACCGATGCCAAGCATACGCCCGACATCCCAGACGAGGATACGATTGAGCTAACTATCGACGGCAAGGCAGGCCCGCTAGGGAGCAACTCTTGCGGTCCGGAACCGCTTGAGGAGACGCGATTGTACCTTCGTGAGCCGTACTCGTTCGGTTTCCGGTTCTCTCCGGTGAACCTGCAGACTGAACGCCTGACGACGGCGGCTGAGCGCCTGATGGCATAAGCGGGAAACAGGAGCTGCTAGCTGCAACTAACTAACACATATTAATATATACAGCGAGCCGCCAGTTGCAGGCGGCTCGCTGTATATTCATGAACATGCCCTGATTTTGCCCTGCCTAAGCCTTGACAGCGCTTTGTAGGATGTGTATAGTATTCATTGTAGAATTTTATCCATGTGGAATACTTATGGGAGCGACGCAGATGGTGGTAAAGCCGGCGGCAAAAATGATTTCACATGAACGTGGGCATATGCTGGCGTTGGTGTTCCGCGCCATGACGGTCGCAGTCGTTATGTTTGCGTTCATACCGACGGTGAATCCGATACGGTTCAGCGCGCTGATTAGCGGAAATGTTTCGCTGTTCACGTGTGTCATATCGCGCGGCGCGATAGTGACGCCGTTCACACGCGCCTTGATGCGGGGATGGATTAACGCCGGATTGCTTAACCAGGTGTATATTTATGCTTTAGTGATGATGTTGGCTGTGGCTGCGATGGCGACGGGAGGATGCATGTCGCTGGGCAACGGGCCGCTGAGGCGGTTGGGCTGTCGTGTTGCGCTCGTTAGCGCAGGCGTGGGGTTGGTCGCTTTGCTGGCGTCGAGGATCACCGCCGCAATGTTTGCTTCGCTGGAAGAAGCGTCGCGGATTGAACCGCTAACGCCGATGGGGACATGGGTGTTTGCTGGTGTGTTTGCGGGTTTGATCGTCGTCTCCGTATGGATGTTGAGAATGGACAGGCGGCGAAACGCCGACCGCGCGTACGCTCTCGAACCTTACGCCATGCCCGCTAAGTATTCGCTGTTCCTGATGGCGCTGCCATTCGCGGCGCTGATAGTTGTATTCTCATATTTACCGCTGCTGGGGTGGCGGTATGCGTTTTATGACTATAAGCCAGGCTTCGCGCTGACGGCGGACAGATTCGTAGGATTCAAATGGTTCGCGTATCTGTTCCAAAACGCCGCGACGAAGGCCGATATCGCGCGAGTGATGCGAAACACGCTGGCCATGAGCGGCATTGGGATTGCGGACGTCGTGGATACCGATGGCCTTCGCGATATTCCTGACCGAGATGAACGCTGCCGTACCGCGAAAACTAGTGCAAGGAATCACGACGATACCGAACTTCATCAGTTGGGTACTAGTGTACGCGGTTGCGTTCGCGTTGTTTTCAACCGAAGGATTCGTGAACTCGATGCTGATATCACTAGGCGTCATCAAAGAGGGTAGCAACTTCCTGATGAACGGCGCCAACATATGGCTGAAGATGTGGCTATGGGGCGTGTGGAAGGGCCTGGGATGGAGCGCGATCATATACGTCGCGTCAATATCGGGCATCGACCAGCAGCTGTATGAAGCTGCGTCTATTGATGGAGCAGGGCGGTTCGGCAAGATATGGCATATAACTCTGCCGGGGTTGATGCCAACATTCTTCGTACTGTTGCTGCTGTCGATCGCGAATATGCTCTCCAACGGCATGGATCAATACCTAGTATTCCGCAACCAGATGAACAAGCAGACGATCGAGGTTCTCGACCTGTATGTGTACACGCTAGGACTCGCGTCAGGTGGTAATTCGAACATATCGCTGGCGACGGTCGTCGGGATGTTCAAATCCGTTATCAGCATCACGCTGCTGTTTGCCGCGAACCGGGCGTCGTTTTGGATTCGCGGGGAAAGCATTGTTTAGTAGATAATGGAGTGACGGCTAGGAGGGGTGGAATGGCTAGGCAGAGGCAAGCGGGCGCAAAACTTACCAGCGGCGACGCGGTGTTTCATTCAATCAACTATGCGTTTTTCGCGTTGTTCTCGCTGGCGTGCCTGTTTCCGTTCTATTACCTGTTTATCAATACGATCAGCGATAACGAGCTGGTGCGAATCGGTGCGATCCGGCTGTATCCGCGAGGCATACATTTTGGCAATTATATCAAGCTGCTAAGCGTCGGCGACATCGGCCAGGCCGTACTGGTGACGGTGGGACGATCCGTGCTCGGCACGGCGCTGATGATGCTAGCGTCGGCGTTTATGGGGTATCTGGTCACAAAACGGGAGATGTTCGCGCGGCGGCTTGTGTATAGAGCTGTTGTGATTACGATGTACTTCAACGCGGGGCTAATACCGTGGTTCCTGAATATGTCGATGCTGGGGCTGACGGGCAACTTCTGGGGGTATGTGATACCGTCGATAGTCGCGCCGTTCAATATCATACTGGTAAAGACGTATGTGGAGTCCATCCCGTCCGAGTTGGAGGAGAGCGCAAAGATCGATGGAGCGGGATACTTCCGCATATTCGTCCGGATCATATTCCCGCTGGCGAAGCCCGTTCTCGCCACGATCGCCATCTTCGGCACGGTCGGGCATTGGAACAGCTTCACCGATTCCATCATACTGATGTCCAGCCAGCCCAAACTGTACACGCTTCAGCATCGGTTGTACATATACCTCACCTCGACGTCCAACCTGGGCGCGCTGATGAGCGCGGGCAGCGGCGGGAGTATATCGGAGGCGGCGATCGCGTCCACGCTGAACATGCGCACAATGCAGCTGACCGTCGCAATGGTGACCATACTGCCGATACTTATGGTGTATCCGTTTATGCAGCGGTATTTTGAGAAAGGCATAATGATTGGAGCGGTGAAGGGATAGAACCGCCCGCACCGTTATCATAATTAATTTATCAAGGAGGCAACTACATGAGCGCATCAAGGAAATGGACAGCCCTCGCGCTGACGTTCGCGCTGCTGACGGCGATGGCGGGAGTTGCGACGGCGGCTGGAACTCCGCAAGACGCGATCCCGCAGGATACCGTCACGCTGCAGGTATATTCGCAGCTGGCAAACTATGCAGGCGAACAAGTCGGCTGGTTCGGCAAGGTGATGCTGGACAGGTTCAATGTGAAATTGAACATAATCAACGAGGCTGACGGCACGTTTGCCACACGCATGGCTGCGCAGGATCTGGGAGATATCCTTCTGTTCGGCAACGACGGCGACGAATACCTGCAGGCCGTCGGCGCGGGATTGTTGTTTGACTGGGAAGACGAGGATCTGCTGACGGATTACGGTCCCTATATCGCGGAGCACATGGAGAAGGCGCTGGCCAAGAACCGCGCTTTATCCGGCGGCACGCTGCATGGATTCGGCCACAACGTCGGCACATCCGTCACCGACCATGAATCCTACTTTTATTATCCTGACCTGCGTTGGGACCTGTACAAAGCGGTAGGATATCCACAGATAGCTACGCTGGAAGACTATATCCCTATACTTAAGGCGATGCAGGAGATCGAACCAACGTCCGAAACCGGCGGCAAGACGTATGGCATGTCGATATTCCCGGACTGGGACGGCGACATGGTGATGTTCGTCAAGGCGACAGGGGCGCTGTACGGATATGACGAGTTCGGCGTCGGTCTGTACGATGTGAATAGCCAAACGTTTGAAGGCGCTCTGGAACCGGGCGGGATGTATCTGCGCTGCCTAGCGTTCTACAACAAACTGTACCGCGAGGGGCTGTTGAATCCCGACTCAATGACTCAGACGTTCAATGACGTAAGCGAGGATTACCAGACCGGCGCGGCGTTCTTCAACCTGTTCAGCTGGATGGGCAGCGGGCTGTATAACTCGCAGGATCATCTGGCGGCGGGCAAGATGATGTACGCCAAGACGGCGGACGACGCGGTCAACCTGACATACGGTCTGAACGTCAACGGCGGAAACCGAATCTGGGCGATCGGCGCGAAGACGTTCTACCCCGAACTGTGCATGGCGATCATCGACTGGCTGTCTACGCCGGAGGGCGTGATGACATACAACTACGGCCCGAAGGACGTTACCTGGGCATACAATGACGACAGCAAGCCATACCTCACGGAGTTGGGTCTGAAAACCAGCGCCGACAACACCACGCCCATGCCTGAACCGTATACGGGCACGTTCGATGACGGTTCGTTTAAGATGAACAATACGACCTGGTCGGTCGACGCGAGCAACCCCGAAACAACAGGCGAGACATATAACAAGACATTTTGGGCCTCGACTCTGGAAGCCGAGCCGTCTGACATCATGAAGGACTGGCAAGAGAAGACTGGGTCAAAGATAGCGGACGATTATCTTGAGGGCAGCGGGCATATCTCGATTGCTATCGGGACGAATTTCTCGTTTGCGCCGCGTTCCGACGAGCTAAATACGACATGGGCGCAAGTGATCACCGCAGTCAAGGATGGATCGTGGAAAGCCATTTACGCGGCGGATGACGCGGCGTTCGAGACCATCGTGGCGGATATGACCGCACAGGCCAAGGCGTATGGGTATGATCAATGCATCGAGTTTACCCAAGCGCAGGCGGAAATACGTAAGGCGGCGGAGAACGCAGCAAAGGCGGAGTAAGTCAAAACAACAAGGATACCGAGGAGCGCGTCGGCATTGCCACCGGCGCGTTCTTTATCTTAATATACCGGTACGAATAAGTTGGCGCTCGGTTAGTAACGCAGCCTAATGTGTACCTATTGTCAAGTATGAATTTACCAGCCTCCAGATTGAAGGTTAATCTTGCGCAACCATGGAATGTTTGATATACTGTCATTTGTGCAAATATGCTGTTTGATCCATATCTAGTTAAGGAGGGCTGACTATGAGCCAGCCTGTCAAGGGCGGACTGCGTGGACTTGCGATGGACTACGGCGCGTCCAACGGCCGGGCGATTCTGGGGAAATTCGATGGTAGACGACTTGCGATCAAGGAGATACATCGGTTTGTAAACGAACCCGTTCATCTCCCTGACGCGCTGTACTGGGACGCGCCGTTTCTTTACCGGCAACTGCTGGATAGTATTTCCAAGGCTGTGGCGTCAGGCGTCGCGCCGGACTCGGTCGGCGTGGATACATGGGGCGTAGACTTCGGTTTGATCGACCGCGATGGTCGGTTAATAGGCAACCCCGCGCACTACAGGGACGCGCGCACCAACGGCGTAATGGAGGAAGCATTCCAGCGTATGACCCGAGAGCGCATATTCAAGAACACCGGATTGGCGTTCCTGCAGATCAATACGTTATACCAGCTGCTCGCGATGGAGAATTCACCTCTGCGTAACGCCGTTTATACATTACTGATGATGCCGGATTTATTGACATATTTTTTGACGGGCGAACAGTGCGCGGAGTATACGATCGCGTCTACCAGCCAGCTATGCAGCCCCGTTCAGCGCGATTGGTCGCGTCAAGTGCTAAACACATTCTCGTTGCCGCGCTCATGGTTCCCCGATATAACCGAGCCTGGCAGCATACATGGCGCGACGCGCGACGCCGTCAATCAGCAGCTGGGCTTGCGCAAACCCATCCCCGTTGCGGCAGTCGGCTCGCATGACACGGCCTCGGCGGTGTGCGCGCTACCTGTGGATGAGAAGCTGGGCGGCAGATTCGCCTATATCAGCTCCGGAACATGGTCCCTGCTGGGTGCGGACACGGATAAACCCATCGTCAGCGACGCTGTGCTAGCCGCCAATTATACCAACGAAGGCGGGGTGTTCGGTAAGACGCGCGTGCTGAAGAATATCATGGGGCTGTGGATACTGCAGGAATGCCGTCGTGTATGGCAGCGCGAGGGTATAATGGACACCTTCGCGATACTGGCGGAGAAGGCCGATCGTGAGAAGCCGTTCCTGGCGTTCTTCGATCCGGACGACGAGCAGTTCCTGCCGCCGGGTGATATGCCCAAGCGAATCCGTCAGACTTGCGTCATAACGAACCAGCCCATTCCCGAGACACCGGCGCAGATCGCGCGCGTCGTTTACGAGAATCTGGCGCTCAAGTACCGCTGGGCAATGGAACAACTCAGCCGTGAGATACTGGGTGAGAGAATCGAGCGCGTCTACATCGTTGGCGGCGGCAGCAACAATACGTTGCTCAACCGCATGACCGCGCAGTCGCTAGGCGTGCCCGTATACACCGGACCGGGCGAGGCTACCGCGATAGGCAACCTGCTGATGCAGGCGACAGCGCTGGGCGAGCTGAAAGGGTTGAACGAGATACGCGCCGTCGTGCGGGCGTCGTTTGCGCCGAGATTGTATGAGCCGTCAGACCATGACGCGTGGGACGACGCGTACGCGCGGTTCCTCAAGACGACCGGCCTTCCCGCGTGAGCAACGAGTCTCCCGCCGACGCTCACTTGCTGAGCGGGCAGGCGCTGGCGTACGTGGGGGATTCAGTACACGACCTGCACGTAAGGACGCGGGCCGTGCAATCTGGCGCACCAATCGGAGCGGTTCACCGGGCGGTAGTCGAACGGGTGCGCTGCGCCGCGCAGTCGGACGGGCTGAACCGGATCGAACCGCTGTTGACGCCGGAGGAACTAGCCATAGTCAAGCGTGGCCGGAACAGTCACTCACATCATGCCAGGCCGCGCGGCACGACGCCGATGGACTACTCCCGCGCAACCGGGCTTGAGGCGTTGCTTGGATATCTGTATCTGACCGGGTGTGAAGCTAGGATCAACGCGCTGCTGGACGCACTGGAATAACCCTAACGAAATCAACGCCGCCGGACGAACCGTCCGGTATGGAGGAAAGATGCCAGACGGACGCGACAACAAACCGCGATACAAATCGAACCCTATCGACGGCAAGGATAACCGGGGCGCATACACCCCGCGAGGCGAGAATCGCGGTTCTTATAAACCCCGCAGTGGTAGCCACGACGGTTTCCATCCCCCCGCTCGCGAGGATAATCGCGATCGTCGGCACGAGTCCAACCCGCAGAGCAGCGCATTCAACCGATACAGCGATCGCAACAGTGTGCGCGTGATTGATCGCGGAGAATCTCATCGCGGTAAGCCGTTCGGCGATTCATTCGACAGACAGCCCAGACCGGATAAGCCGGACAGGTTCGACAGATCGGCAAGACCTGACCGGACGCCCAGACCCGCCGGATCGGACAGGCCGACAAGACCTGTGCGCTTCGATCAGCCGCCGCGCGGCGGACCGGATTACGGTAAGCGTCCCGCACCGCCGCGACCGATCGCACCCCGCGAGCCAAGCGAATTACACGAACCGCGTCGCGCGGGATTTTTCACGCCGACAGAATCGGAGCCTGCTCCGAATCTTGAGAATATCCTCTCGGGACGCAACCCTATTCGTGAGGCGCTGCGCGCCGGACGCGATCTGGAGAAGCTGATGGTCGCAAAGGGCGATCTATCCGGCTCCGCGCGCGAGATAGTTGCAATGGCGCGCGAAAAAGGCGTACCCATCCACGAGGTGGACCGCGTTGCGCTGGAACGGCTCAGCCCCGCGCATCAAGGCTTGGTCGCCATAGCATCTGCGTACAAGTATTCGTCGCTGGACGACATACTCGCCAGGGCGGCGGAACGCGGCGAGGAACCGTTGGTCGTCATACTAGACGGCATCACCGATCCGCACAACCTAGGGGCGATTATCCGCAGCGCGGAATGCGCGGGCGCGCATGGCGTGATCATCCCTGAACGCCGCGCCGCAGGGCTGACCGCCGCTGCGGTCAAGGCCTCCGCCGGAGCGATTGAGCACCTGCCGGTCGCGCGCGTGACCAACATCGTTCGCCTCCTTGCTGAACTCAAGGAGAAGGGGCTGTGGATACTATCCGCGCACACGAGCGGCGAGGATTACACCGCGGTCGATCTCAGCGGCCCTGTCGCGCTGGTCGTGGGATCAGAAGGCGAGGGCGTATCCCGGCTGGTGCTGGAGAAGTCTGACAAGCGCGTAATGCTGCCCATACGCGGCCGCACCGAGAGCCTTAACGCGTCCGTCGCGGCGGGCATCCTGCTGTACGAGGTCGTTCGGCGGCGCTTGGGATGCGGAGTATAGCGCCGCCCATTCAAGGGTGGATGGGGCGGGATTCACGCCCCGAGTGGGCATGAATCCCCTCCTGCTGGTAGACGGATACAACGTGATCGGGCAGTGGATGCGCGTGCAGAAGGAAGGCTGGCCGATCGACCAGGCGCGCGAGCGGCTGGCGCACCGATTGAGTGAGTATGCCGCGTTTGAAGGACTGGATGTTGTTCTCGTGTTTGACGCGACGCACAGCGACCGCCTGACCCGCACCGAGGAGAAGATCGGTTCGTTGACGGTGGTATTCACCCGGGCAGGCGAGAGTGCGGATCAGTATATAGAACGCATGGCGGATTCGGCGCCGCGCAACCGTGAACTGCGCGTAGCCACCAGTGATTCTATCATACAGACAATAACGTTCGGGCGCGGCGCGACGCGCGTTCCGGCGCGCGAGCTGATACTGGCCATCGACCAGAGCCGGGTCAAACAGCGCGCGGCCATCGCCGCTCCCGCTGTCCGTGGCGTCAAGGCGTACCCGATATATCAGCGGCTGCCGCCCGAACAGCAGGCGGCCCTTGAAAGGCTGCGCAGGGGGGAGAAGTAGCGTGTACAATTGGGACGGAGTTACAATCTCTGACATCCCCGTCTCCGACGCGTCCATACAGAGAGAGGCCGCGCCGCGCGTCCCGGGCGTGTTCGACCATTACACGGACGAGGATCTCGCCCTGCTCGCTCAGCGGGACGACGAACCCGCGTTGGAGTACTTGCTGGGCAAGTACAAAAACTACGTGCGATCGAAGGCGCGCAGTTACTTCCTTATTGGCGCGAGTCACGAGGACATCGTCCAAGAAGGCATGATCGGCCTGTTCAAGGCGGTGCGCGATTATCGGCCGGATAAGCTGTCCACGTTCCGCGCGTTCGCCGAGCTGTGTGTGACGCGGCAGATCATCACAGCCATCAAGACAGCCACGCGCCAGAAGCATATCCCGCTGAACTCTTACATCTCGTTGAACAAACCCGTGTTCGACGAGGAATCCGACCGCACGCTGCTGGATCTCATCACCGAGGTACGCGTCACGAACCCCGAGGATCTGGTGATAGGCCGCGAGGAGTTCTCCAAGATGGAGGGGCGGATAGGCACGATGCTTTCGCGGCTGGAGCAGGAAGTGTTGCTGGCATACCTGGACGGACATAGCTATCAGCAGATCGCGCAGGACCTGTCCAGGCACGTGAAATCGATCGACAACGCCCTGCAGCGCGTCAAACGCAAAATGGAGAAATTGCTTGAGGAGAAGATGCAGGCGGCGCAATAGCGGCGCGCGTTATGCACAGCGAAAGGCGGTTATTCCATGCCACAAACCGACGTTCTTCTGGCCTACGCCACTGGCGGCAGCGTAATCACGCCCGCCGACGCGAAACGCCTGACTCATCTGAATCTGGCGTTCACGAAAATTGACAATCAGGGCGGATTCTCGTGCGATCATCCGCTGCAAGCGAGTATAGGCGAACTGCGTGAACTGAATCCACGCCTGAAGATTATTTCGTCTATTATACCAGCACAACCGGACGCGTTCACGGTTTGCGCCGCCGATCCCGAGTTGAGAGTGAAAGCCGCGCGGAACTGCGCCGCGTTTCTTAACGAGTATGGTTACGACGGCGTAGACTTCGACTGGGAATATCCATGCGTGCCGTCCAACGGCGTCGCCGCTACGGCGGCGGATAAACCCAACTTTACCGCGTTCCTCCGTGAAACCCGCAACGCTATCGGACCCGATAAGCTGCTGACCATCGCCGCCGGGGCGGATGTGTACTATTGCGAATCCGTGGACATACCCTCCGTCAGCGGGATACTGGATTTCATCAACCTAATGACATATGATTTGAAATGCGGATTCCACGCGCTGAGCGGGCATCACACAAACCTGTTCTCGTCAACGGGCGACTACTTCCACAACAGCTGCGCCCGGGCGATGCGGCTATTTGAGGCGTACGGAGCGCCGAAGGAGAAGCTGGTGATGGGGGCGGCGTTCTATTCGCGCAAATGGGATAATGTGCCGGACTTCAACGGCGGTTATCTGCAGCTCACACCCAAGGGCGGCGGGTATGGTCCCGGATACGCGACACTGGCGGAGTCGTATATCGACAAAAACGGTTATGTCCGGCACTGGGACGATGAGTCGAAGGCGCCGTACCTATTCAACGGCGACACGTTTATATCATACGACGATCCCGAGTCGATCGCGCATAAATGCGATTATGTGAAGTCGCGAGGCTTTCGAGGGCTATTCTATTGGGAGCACGCCAGCGATCCGTCGGGAATCCTGCTGGAAGCGTGTTACAAGGGTTTGTTTGAATAACGATCGAAGCGGGGGAGGCTATGATCAGCCGCCTCCGCTTCATCAGTATGTCTCTTAGGTTTAACGCGCGCCGATACACTATTTGACAGGTTTCGGGTTGCGCGCCGCGTACAGGTTCGCCAATGCCTCCGCCTTGTAGGAGCTGTCAACCGCGCTTGGCGCTATCCCAGTATAATCCGTCGCCGACGCTATCGCGCATAGGTTGTAGTACGGGTCGTCGAATATCGAAAATCCGCGCTTTGGATCCATTGTTCGCACCTCCCACGCCGATAGAATGCGCGATCGCGGTCTAGATGATGCTGGAAACAAATTACAATGTAACGGGTATTGACATTGGCGCAGCCTCCTTCACGCCGCGTAGGGACCCCTTTGACGCTGCGGCGGAGGGGTTATCCCCCAACCCCAGCCGCCCTGACTCCCAACGTAACCAATATAAGCGCCAGCACCACGGCCAGCACAGCCTGTATCACTTTCGCTCCATTCTTGATGGCAAAGCCCGCTCCCAGCAAATTCCCCGCTATTGAAAACGCTGCGGCGGCCAACCCCAGCCACCAATCCACATACCCGCCTAACATGAAGCTGGCCAGGCTTGATACCCCGCTGGCCAGGTTGACGACCTTCGCCGAACCGCTGGCTATGATGGGCGGCATACCCGTCACACCCGAGAACAGCAGTATCAGGAACGTGCCCGTCCCCGGCCCGATCATCCCATCGTAGAACCCGACTACCAACCCTATCACGGCGTACGCGGGGAACCGCCACGCTCCCGGCGTTATCTTACGCTGAAACTCGCCGCGTCGCGTTAACAGTATCACACATACCACCGGCAGTACAAACATCATTATCTTAAGCGCCAGCGCCTCCGGTATGTGCTCCAACGCCTGCGCGCCCAAGAATGCGCCGGGCAGTGCGCCCGCCGTCGCTGTCAGCGCCGGAACCCACGCCACGTCGCCGCCTCGCGCGTACCTAATCACTGCGGCTATCGAACCAAAACTCGCCGATAGCTTGTTCGTTCCAGCCGACAGCCTCGCCAGCACGCCGCCGCTTCCCAGCGCCAGGTAATACGCGGGCAATGATATCAAACCGCCCCCGCCCGCGATCGAGTCTATGAATCCCGCGAGCATACATAGCGGGCAAGCTATCAAGTATGGCAGTATTGCGGTCATAATGCCTCTTTATATCAGCGGAAGCGCCAGCGCGATAAGCGGCAGAGCAATCATAAGACTGATAGTTGACACCGCGACTCCAAGCGACGCGTACTCTCCGTCCGCGCCATAACCATGCGCTATGATTGCTACCTGGGTCATTGTAGCCATGCCTGTCTGCAGCACGAACACCTGCGCGGGTAATCCCCTAACGCCCAGCAACAAACACGACGCCAGCGTCAACGTGGGCGCGAGCATATACCGCACGAGCAACAGCGCGCCGAATCCGCGCTCCCACTTGAACCCTCCGCGCAGCGCATTGAACAGCATCGATCCTATGAATATCATAGACAGCGGGGTAACCAGTCCTCCTATGGAAGACGCGGCGTTCATTATTGGCGCGGGTAATGTTGCTCCAATCAGTACGAGAATAATTGAGATCATCAGCGTCACGAACGGTGGGCTGACCAGACGCTTGAGCGTTGTAACGACAACCTGCCCGAAACCCGCGGCGATTGTTGGCTGATTGGTTCCATCACGCTGGATCTCGCCCACGCCTACCACCCAAAACATTGTCGTGTTCGCCAAGTAGTATGCCGTTGCGTATGGTATCCCTATCTCGCCGATGACGGCGCGCACGACGGGGAATCCGATGAAAACCGTATTGCTGAACGCACACAGCGCGGTAAACACGCCTTGCCTCTTCTCAGGCACCCGAATCAGCTTTGCGAACCACCGCGCCGCGAACGCCCATATCAGCATGTTCGATACTGGCACGATCAGCAGGTACGCGGAACCTAGAAGCTCGCCGCGCGTGAACGTGGTCAGCATAGTTGACAGAATAGTGCCTGGCAGAGCGGCGCGCACTACCAGCGCGGACAGCAGCCGATTGCCCTCCTCCGCCAGATAACCCTTCCAGGCGAAGAAACAGCCGACGCCCATCAATATAAGCATCGTCGCCACAGCGGTCAGCGCGTTAGTGAACATCGCCGCCACTTTCGTCGATGAACGTCCCGTATATGGCGCGCACGGCTTTATCGAAATCCTGGCTTGACACTCCGACAATAATATTCAGCTCGCTGGATCCCTGGTCGATCATGCGCACGTTCACGTGCGCTTCGCTCAGCGCGTCAAACAGTCTGGACGCAATGCCGCGCTGGCGCACCATGCCCCTACCCACCGTCGCTATCAGCGCCATGTCCTCGTGAATCTCTATTGAATCCGGTTCGGTAAGCTCGTATATGCGCGTGATCAGCCTCTCTCGGGCCTTATCCAGCGCTTCCTTGTGAAGCACTACGCACATGGTGTCGATGCCAGTGGGCAGATGCTCGAACGATATACCGCATTCCTCGACCGCCTGCAGCACGCGGCGGCCGAATCCCAGTTCCGCGTTCATCATCGCTTTCTCAATTACGATGATCGCGAAGCCTTTACGTCCCGCGATGCCGGTGATGCCTGCCAGCGGTTCGCCTTGCGCGTGAGGGAGTATCAGCGTGCCGGGGTGCTCCGGCTCGTTGGTGTTGCGAATATTGATGGGAATGCCCGCCTTGCGCACCGGGAATATCGCGTCTTCATGCAGCACGGTCGCGCCCATATACGATAATTCGCGCAGCTCGCGGTATGTTATCTGCTCTATCCGGCGCGGATTCTTGACGATGCGCGGGTCGGCGGTGAGAAATCCGGATACGTCCGTCCAATTCTCGTATAAGTCCGCGTCTGCGGCGCGAGCGACTATCGCGCCGGTCACGTCGCTGCCACCGCGCGAGAACGTCCTGATTGTGCCGTCGGGCATGTTTCCGTAAAAGCCCGGTATAACGGCGTACTCATGGGTCAACAGGGCGTGCGCGCACTCCAATTGAGTGCGTTCCGAGTCGAACGTGCCGTCATCCCTAAACCACACGCAGTGCGCCGGATCGATGAACGCCCAGCCCATCAGCGCGGACAGCAGCAATCCGTTCAGATATTCGCCCCGGCTGGCTGCGTAATCGGCTGTCGGTTCCTGCGGTATTCGGCGTTCAATATTGTCGAGTTCGCCTTCTAGATCCACGTTCAGCTCCAGGGCGGAGGCTATGTCCAGGAAACGGCGGCGAATCTCGCTGAATATCCGCTCGTATTCGCGCGCATGGTCTATCGCTTCGCGGGACTCGCTTCCTATGGCTTGAGCCAGATCGTGACATCGATATAATAAGTCCGTTATCTTATGGTCGGCGCTGTGCCGCCGTCCTGGCGCGGATGGGATCACGTACCGCCGCGCGGGATCGCTGCGCAGTATCTCACGCACCTTCAGGAACTGCTCCGAGTCCGACAGCGAACTGCCGCCAAACTTGGCTACTATCAATGGTAACAACTCCTAACGATATTTGTTGATAATTTCATCATATGTGGAGTCGGCTAAAATGTACTGTGCTTCTTTGGTTTTCTTTTAAATCGACAGTTCCTCCGCAAACACTTGCACATTCGACGGTATGTTGGGCTGTATTTATCCTAGCCAGACGCCGTCGAATACAAACGTCGCCGGGCCGGTCATCAGCACGGGGTTGTCGCCGCCCAGCCAGTCGATCGCCAGATCGCCACCGCGCAGGGTTATGCGCGTCTCGCCGAATCCCACGCGGCCTGTGCGCTTCGCCGCTACCGCAGCCGCGCACGCGGCTGTGCCGCACGCCATCGTCTCGCCCGAGCCGCGTTCCCAAACACGCATCTTCAGCCGATTATCGGATATGCGCTTGACGAACCCCACGTTCACCCGTTCCGGGAACATCTCATGATTCTCCAGCATTTTGCCATACGCCTCAAACCCTTTGAGCGTGAACGGGTCCTCTTCTATGAACAGCACCGCGTGCGGATTGCCCATCGATACGCACGTCATTGGGAACGTTCTGCCGACAATCTCTATCGCGTGCTCTATCACCGAGTCGCCGTCCAGCGCGACGGGTATCTTCGACGGCGTGAACACCGGCGCGCCCATGTCCACCCGCACCGCGCTTACGGTCTCGCCATCCTTGATGATCGTCAGATTTTTAATACCACCGCCCGTTTCCAAAGTGAAGCTGGTCATGTTCTTGCCGATCAGCCCTCGCTCGTACGCATACTTGGCAATGCACCGCGCGCCGTTGCCGCACATCTGAGCCTCGCTGCCGTCGTTATTGAACATCCGCATCCGCAGATCGGCCTTGTCGCTGGGCAGTATCAGTATAATCCCGTCCGATCCTACACCCGTGTGATAGGCGCTCATGCTGACGGACAGCGACGCCGGATTGTCCACCTGCTCCTCAAATCCATTGATATAAATATAATCGTTCCCAATGCCATGCATCTTCGTAAACCGCATACCGTACCTCCATCCTAGGCCGTTTGACAATTATTATCAGTAGTATATCACGCCGCCATGCTCTTTACCAGAATCCGGGTGAAAATTCTTGCGCTTTGCCGGAATACAGTGTAGAATGCCATTTATTGACCCATATTAGCGTGAGGGGGTCTGATTTGTGGTACAGTCCGCGGTATTAATGCCGCAGCCTCGCGGCTTAAACTAATATACAGGTAAATAAAAGGAGGCGCCCCATGCCGGATAGATTCTACATTACAACTCCTATATACTACCCCAGCGACAACCTGCACATCGGGCACAGTTACTGCTCGGTTGCGGCGGATACGCTGGCGCGCTTCAAGAAACTGACCGGACACGAGGTATATTTCCTTACCGGATTGGACGAACATGGCCAGAAGGTCGCGGAGAAGGCCGCGCAGCAGGGTACCGATCCTCAATCCTATGTCGACGCGATCGCCGAGAGTACGAAGAACTTGTGGCGCGTCATGGACGTGGAGTATGACGACTTCATTCGCACGACCGAGCCGCGCCACGAGAAGATCGTCCAGCAGATATACGAGCGGCTGCTCGCGACGGGCGACCTGTACAAGTCGGAATATGAGGGGCTGTACTGCACGCCGTGCGAGGCGTTCTGGACCCAGACTCAGGCCAAGAATGGGCTGTGTCCCGACTGCGGTCGCCCCGTGCATTCTGAAAAAGAGGAAAGCTACTTCCTGCGTCTGTCCAAGTATCAGGACTGGATAATCGAGTATATCGAATCCCACCCTGACTTCATCCAACCCAAGACGCGCACGAACGAGATGCTCGCATTCCTGCGCTCCGGATTGAACGACCTGTGTGTGAGCCGCACATCGTTTACATGGGGCGTGCCGCTGCCGTTCGACCCTAAGCATATCGCATACGTATGGATTGACGCTCTCTCCAACTATATCACCGCGCTGGGCTTCGGCACCGACCATGACGAATTGTACAGGAAGTTCTGGCCCGCCAACGTCCATCTAGTGGGCAAGGAGATCGTGCGATTCCACTCGATATACTGGCCGATCATGCTCAAGATGCTGGACATACCCATTCCGCGCCAGATATTCGGCCACGGCTGGCTGCTCATCGACGGGCAGAAGATGAGCAAGTCGCTGGGCAATGTCATCGATCCGAACGTCCTGTGCGCGCGGTACGGTTCAGACGCTGTGCGCCACTTCCTGCTGCGCGAAGTGCCGTTCGGCGCGGACGGCAACTATACCCACGCCGCGCTGCTCACCCGCATGAACGCGGACCTGTCCAACGATCTAGGCAACCTCATCAGCCGAACCACGGCCATGATCGCCCAGTATTTCGGCGGCGTTATGCCTGAACCGTCCGACAAGACCGAGCTTGAGGATACACTGGAATCCCACCTGCTCACGCTGCCTTCGGAGGTTGAGTCCGCCATGGATGCGCTGCAGTTCTCCGCCGCGCTGGCCGCGATATGGCGCGTGATAGGCGAATGCAACAAGTATATCGACCAGACCACGCCGTGGATTCTCGCCAAGGATCCCGATAAACGTGGACGTTTGGCGACAGTGCTGTATTACCTTGCGGAGGCGGCCAGGTTTGTCGCGGTGCTGATCAGCTCGTTTATGCCTGGAACGCCGCGAAGGATATTCGAGCAGCTGGGCATTGCCGAACCGGAACTGAAGGATTGGGCTTCGCTGAAATCATTAACCCTCAAGATCGTCGGGCATACCGTCACGAAGGGCGACGCACTATTCCCGCGCATCGACATCAAGAAGGAATTAGAGGGACTGGCGGTGCCCGTGCCAGTTCAATCCACTACGGAACCCTCAGCCGCTGAGGCTGCGAAACAGGAAACGCCGCCTACCATCGCCATCGACGATTTCGCAAAGATCAAACTGGTCACAGCGAAGGTATTGGCCGCCGAACGCGTCCCCAAGTCCGATAAACTGCTCAAACTCACGCTGGACGACGGCTCCGGCGAACGCACCGTGCTAAGCGGCGTTGCGCAGTGGTACACGCCGGAGTCCATGGTCGGCAAGACGGTCGCGCTGCTGGCCAACCTTGCGCCCCGCAAGATGCGCGGCACGGTCTCGGAGGGGATGATCCTCGCTGCATCGGACGACAAGGGAAACCTGCGGCTCGTAACGCTCGACGGCGACATGCCCGCAGGTTCCGAGATAGGATGAACACAGCTCATGACTTAAGGGTTGGAGGCGGCGCGCCCCTCTCCAACTTGATAGACACGCACGCCCATCTGGACGACGCGCGGTTTGACGCAGACCGCGAGGATGTATTACGCCGCATGGCTGACGCGGGCGTTACGCGCTGCGTCACTATCGGCGCGGATCGCGGGTCGTCCGAGGCGGCGGTAACCCTTGCTGAATCACCCAATCCATATGGGATAAAACTGTACGTCGCGGTCGGCGTTCATCCCGAAAACGCGGCCGCGTTCACTGCGTCGGACGAGGCGTGGATGCGCGCGCTGACATTGAATGCCAGCGTCAAGGCTATAGGCGAGATCGGCCTGGACTACCATTACGACGACGGTCCGCCGCGCGACTTGCAAAGGTTCGCGTTCGAGACGCAGTTTAGCTGGGCTGGGAAATGGAATCTGCCGGTCGTGCTGCATATACGCGACGCTCACGACGAGATGCTTGAGTTCCTGCGTTCTATGAACGCCACACGTCCCCGCGAGATCATACTGCATTGCTATTCCGGCGACTGGGAGCAGGCGCAGGCCTACCTTGGCCTGGGCTGCGTTATATCCTTCGCCGGAAACACAACGTTCAAGAACGCGCGCAACCTGCGCGAAACCGCGCGCAACATCCCCCTGGACAGACTGTTGATTGAGACGGACTGTCCATACCTCGCGCCCGAACCCATGCGCGGCAAACGCAACGAACCCGCGTTCGTCGCTTATACAGCCGCAAGGATTGCCGAACTACGCGGCGTCGATCCGCAGGAATTGGCGGACGCTGCGTCTGTGAACGCGATACGCATATTCGACATCAAATAGTGAAGGCGCGGCGGACGGCGATTAACGACGGTTTACGCTCATAAGCGTGAAGCAGTCGTTCGCCGTCCGCCTCCGTGTGTGGATCATACGCATGAATGTTAAGCATAGCTCCGCGAGAAACAAAAGCCTCGGCCAGAACTTCCTGACGGACGTCTCGCTGCTGGATCGGCTGGCCGAGGGTTCAGGCGTCGCGCCGACAGACGCGGTGCTGGAGATCGGCGCGGGACTGGGCGGGCTGACCACCGCGCTGGCAAAGCGCGCTAAGTCGGTACTGGCTGTCGAGATCGACCGATCTCTGGAACCGGCGCTCCGCACCGCCGTATCACCCTATCCCAATGTAGAAGTGTGCATCGCCGATGGGATGAAGCTGGACTGGGCGTCATGGGCGAGCGGCTGCCTTGCCTCCCGCATAGGAGGAGACGCTGGCGTGAGGATGGGGGCGGGCGGCAGTGTTCGCTTCGTATCCAACCTGCCGTATTACATCACGACGCCGCTGCTGACTCGCGCGTTCAAGATGAACCCACCGTTCGGTGGCATAGCGTGCATGGTACAGCGGGAGGTGGCGCGCAAACTGTGCGCGCTGCCCGGCGATGATGATTACGGGCCGCTTGGTATATGGGCGCGTGTACGGTTTACGCCACGTATCGTGATGGACGTGCCTGCCGCCGCGTTCGATCCGCCGCCGAATGTAGATTCGTGCTTTGTAATATGCGTCGCGCTAGACGCGCCGTTGGTGGAGGTTGAGGATTACGCGCGGTTCGAACGCTTGGTTAACGCGGCGTTTGCGTCTCGGCGCAAGGCGCTGCGTAATAACCTGCGCGCGGGGTTTTCGTTAACGGCTGAACAGGCGGCTTCCGTGCTGGAACAGGCGGGATTGCCTGAAAACGTACGAGCGGAAGAACTCTCGGCCGAGGGATTCGCGGCGCTTATACGGGCGTTATTTTGTTAAATTTTCGATACGCGGCAGGAATTCGCGGTAAGAGCATAGAATCATCATAAATAGGGCGAGGATGCGGTTTTCTCTTGTCTGTTGTTTCCTGTTGTTGCTCTTTTATGACTCAGACGGATATAGGAGGTGTCAGCCATGGCTTCAACCTTGAACTTGGATGCGTTGGGCATTATCCACCCAACGGCCGTCCATCGCAATCTATCGATTCCGGCGCTTACCGAGCGTGCAGTGGCGCGCGGTGAAGGCATTCTCAGCGAAACCGGCGCGCTGTGCGTATACACGGGCAAATACACGGGCCGTTCGCCCGACGATAAGTTCATCGTCGACGAACCTTCCGTTCATGATCAGATCGATTGGGGCAAGGTCAACGTCCCTATCTCCGAGGCCAAATTCGCCAATCTGCATTCCAAGATCACCGCCTATCTTCAAAATCGCGAGGTATTCGTGTTTGACGGTTTTGCCGGCGCGGATCCGGAATACCGAGTCAACATCCGCGTGATAAACGAGCTGGCCAGCGAAAATCTGTTTATCCATCAGTTATTGCTGCGGCCGACCGCCGATGAACTGACGTCGTTCGCTCCGGACTTCACGATCATCGCAGCACCCGGATTCAAGGCCTCGCCTGAACTGGACGGCACGAACTCCGAGGCCGCCATTGTCGTCTCATTCGCGCAAAAGACCGTGCTCGTCGCCGGCAGCCAGTACGCGGGTGAAATCAAGAAGTCTGTGTTCTCTCTGATGAATTATTTGATGCCGCTGCGAGGCGTGTTTACTATGCACTGCTCCGCCAATATGGGCAAGGACGGCGACACCGCGCTGTTCTTCGGCCTGTCGGGCACGGGCAAGACGACGCTGTCCGCCGATCCCGATCGTTACCTGATCGGCGACGACGAACACGGCTGGTCGCCCAACGGCATCTTCAATATCGAGGGTGGATGCTATGCCAAATGCATCAACCTGTCCAAAGAAAACGAGCCTCAGATCTGGGACGCGATCAAGTTCGGAGCGCTGGTGGAGAACGTGGTCATTGATCCCGAGACGCGCAAGCTGGACTACAACGACGGTTCCATCACCGAGAACACGCGAGTGGGTTATCCAGTCGAATATATCCCCAATACGAAGATCCCTGGTGTGGGCGGGCATCCAAAGACCGTCATCTTCCTCACTGCGGACGCATACGGCGTAATGCCCCCGATCGCCAAGCTGACCCGCGAGGCAGCTATGTACCACTTCGTAACTGGCTATACCGCCAGGCTTGCGGGCACAGAGCGCGGCGTCACAACCCCGCAGGCCACGTTCAGTACGTGTTTCGGCGCGCCGTTCCTGCCGCTGCCGGCCAGCCGCTACGCGCATATGTTAGGCGAGTGCATTGATAAGCATGGCTCCAACGTGTACCTGGTGAATACCGGATGGTCCGGCGGTCCGGCGGGCGGCGGCGGCGGCCGTATGAAGATCAAGTACACCCGCGCAATGGTCACGGCCGCGCTCAACGGCGTGCTTGAGGACGGCGAGTTCACCCATGATCCGGTGTTCAACATGCTTGTGCCCAAGTCCTGCCCGAACGTGCCGGACGAGGTGCTCCAGCCGCGCAATACCTGGCAGGACAAGGACGCCTACGACAAATCCGCGAAGAATCTCGCGGGCTTGTTCCAAAAGAATTTCGAGAAGTACAAGGGTATGGATGCAAAGATTGTCGCGGCCGGGCCAAAGGGCTGACCACGTTACAGAAAAGGATCCGGGCGTCGCCCCGGATCCTTTTTCATGGGCTTTCAATTCCTGTAACCCTAGTGTTGTAGACATATTTTTCGTTCATACGCTTTGTTTCCTAATCTATATTTGAGATTTTCTTACCTGCCAGTAAAGTCTAATCCTTGACAGGCTCGCCCTAAAGATAGGAA
>JAISBH010000164.1 GCA_031266295.1 Oscillospiraceae bacterium
GTTACGTTACGGAACAGACTATCCAGGTACAACAGGCAGTTCGAAGCCGGTAGATTGTGTATCACGATGGTCCAGGCGAAGCCTGGTCAGGATTCGAAAGGGCGGATAGCCCTTCGCATGGTCAGGGACGCGGCGCATCCGCGCCTTCGGGAAGGGGACTGACGTCCCCCTCCCGACCTCCCTCAAGAGGAACCCCCTCTGCCGCTGCGGCGACATCGACAACTCACACCATAGTAGCGGGGCGCTACAAACTTAAAGCGCATTCGGTTCGCAAACCGAACAGCGTCCCGCCGCAGCGTATGGCTGAGACTCACGCATCCCTATACACAAACGTCGTAGCCAGCAGTCCGAACGTGAGCAGTCCCATGCTCAACACAAAGGGCAGCGGCTTAGATATATCGCTAAGCATTCCTCCGATGTATCCGAACGGCACGCTAACTAGCATCACCAGTGTTTGCAGTATCGCCATTACACCGGAGCGATCCTCGGGGCGGACATGTATCGCTACGAGCGACTCGCGCAGCGTGTTGAGCGTAGCGTTGCCAAGCGCCTCGAACGCTAACGACAAGAACAGCGCCGCGAACCCCAGCGCGCTGTTCGCGGGCGCGAATATCAGCAACAGGCATCCGGTCATAGCGCAAAGAAACCCGCCGTACAGCGGCATCTTCAGCTTGGTCTGCTTCATCCGTCCGATTATCCCGAATAGGAACACAATGGACAGCACGCTCTTGACCATCGGAAATATGGGAAGCAGCGTATCCGGCACACCCACTTTGCGTGAGGCGATGATTTGCCAGAACGTGACCGAGATCATCCCGACAATCTCCACGAGTACACTGATCAGTATCGCGAACGACGTACCGCGCGACGACCTGATATTCTTGATGGACTGCGCGTAGTTGGCGATGATCGTGCGCAGCGTCCAGCTCTTTGCGGCCTCGCGCCGCACTAGCCCGATCGCTGTTTCGGTGGAGAATTTATACAAGATAATCAATTTGGCGGTCATCACGACGAACGCGTTGATATAGAGGATGCGCACCGCCGGAACCATTGTCAACCGCGACACCATGATCGACGCTATAGGCGCGAACAAAGCGGAGAGATTGCCGCAGATGATCACCCATGTATATATCTGTGTAATCTTATCAGGCGGCGCGTCCTCGACGAGCAGACAGTCCCATGATACCGTCGTGACTTTCATCATTCCATTGAACAGCGCGGCCGCCGCGAAGAACCAGAAGCCTTGACTGCTCGCCCATATCAGACACGGCAGGCTCCACGCCAGGAAGTCGAAAACGGCCGTCGAAAGTCGCCGCCCCATCTTATCCACAATCATTCCCGATATAAACGCGAACAACATCTGCGAGAACATATATATCGACGCGACGATGCCCACCTGCGTATCCGTCATTCCCATGGATAGCATGAATACGGACGCATATGGCAGACACAGGTTCATGGACAGCCCCCACATGGGTTCGGTGAATACGCAGGCGCGCGTGTTGCCTCGCAGGCCGAGCAGGGTTTTAATCAAGGGATGGTTCTTGATGCTGATGGATGGCACACTCTACCTCGCTGTTGACGATTTTTAGTGATGAAAGGCGTTGATTTTTCCACGCGATCGAATATGAAATGAGGGGAAGGATATAGCTTGAAGGGTCCTGCTGTCCCCTGCCATACAGCATTATACAGCGTTGCGACATAAAACGCAACAATCCGACGATTGTTTTATAGTCAACAGTTTGACTATAGTTGAATCTCCTTCAGCCTGAACCCCAGTCCATCGCACGATACCTGATGGTAAGTCACGCCATGGATTATCCTGGACGCGCCTATTGAAAACCCCGATTCCCCGTGCAGATGCCCGTATACGCACGCGACGGCACCGCTTTCCTTTATTATTGCGGTCGTCGGCGACGGCTCATAACGGTCGCGGAAGGGCGGGTAGTGGGTCATTATGATCAGCGGCGCGTCGGGTGCGCGCCGCTTGGCGTCGCGTATGGACATGTCAAGGCGGATCAACTCGCGTTTGTATATCTTGTCGTCGTCGGTGTATGACGCGGCGAGCGGGTCGGGATAATTCCAGCCTCGGCTGCCCGCGATCACTATCTCTGGGACGGCGTTGCCCTGTCCGTCATGATCCGCGTCCTCACGGCGGATCACCACCGCGTTATTCTGCAGCGCCGTTATCGACGGGGGCAGGGATGCGCGCAGCTGTCCCAGCGCGTTCCACCAGTAATCATGATTTCCGCGCAGTATTACCTTTCGGCCAGGCAGCGCTCCCACCGCGCGAAGATCGGGCAGCGCGTCCGCCAAACGCATGGCCCATGAGAAATCGCCGGGCATCAGCACAGTGTCGCCATCCGATACTCGCGCTATCCAATCCTGCTTTATCTTTTCGAAATGTCCAACCCAATGCGGCCCGAAGACGTCCATTGCCTTCGTGCCGCCACCGGGTAAGTGCAGGTCGCTTATTGCGAAGAGTTTCAAGTTTCCTCTTCGCCCTCTTCGTCTTCTTCGCCGCCTTCTTCCTCAAGGGCTTCCTCAAGGGACAGCTCGCGGTCGATCTCACCCAGCTCGCTGCGCGGGATCTCGCTCTCTTCCATATCCATGGCTATCTCGTCCATTGTCGCCACGGAACCCATTTCCATATCGCTGGCCTCCGTGCTTAGCTCGTCCTCGGCTGCGGGTTCAGTTCGCCCCAATTCCTTTAGGCAAAATATACACATGTCCTTGCCAGGCATTACAGGGTTCTCATTGCATACCGAGCATATCTCGAAGCTTTCCCGCTCCGGCTCGCCCTTGATCTCCCGACGGCATATGGTGCAGTACTTTTCCCCGTCCGTGATGTAATTCAGTTCGCACCTTGGGCACTTTTTCAGCGTCATATGAGCCATAGCGGGTCCTCCTTATTATGTCGCGCTGAACGCCACACAGAGCATACATTACACTTCCATTAATTACCTTGGCAATTTTCTGCCAAATTGATTGCGTTTGTGTTTCTCAAATGTTACAATCCATTCCAATCCTTAGTAACACAGGAAACAATCTCAGGGAGCTGCCAAACAACCGGCGATTGTTTCAGGTGTGATCGAGGATTAAGGCGAACATTCCGCACGCACAAACGGCAAGGAGGTAAGATTATGCGGAACACTCGATGGATCATGAGTCTGGCGCTTGCGGCGCTGGCGGCGCTGACAGCCGCAGGAGGAGCGCTAGCAGAAACTCGCAGTTATTATAGTGTGCCAGGCGTAACAAGTCAACAGCAAATTAGTCAGAATTACGGTAAACCGCAAAATGGCCAGCAATATTCCGATGGAAGCGGCATTACGTGGACATGGAGCGACAACCAAAACAGCTGGGTCTGCACCCAGCCCGCCTCATCCGGCGCGATTAAGGACGGCGTTTGGTATTCCAGCGGATCGAAGGAGATCGCGCAGGGCGGCGTTACGGACAGCGTGTCAAGCGGCGTGTCTGACGGCTACAACTGGCAGACGGTGAGCATCGACGACAGCGGCCTGTACGATCCTAACGCGTCCTATTGTCCGAACAGCTCGCAAGGCGGCTCGCTGGGGTCTGTCAAGGCATATGAATATTATGCGCCGTCCGGCGATTATCAAACGCTGGCGTATAGTTCCGCTGCGGAATCGGCGTTGTACAATCCAGCCTTGGAATCGTCATACTGCCCGCAGACGAGTGTGGGAAACCAGACTGCTGACTCGCTGGCATATCAGGGGCAAACGACCGTGCAGGCGTACCCTGGAACCGCCCTCAGCGCAGTGGATCAGCTGGCGCAATCCGCGTTGGGCAGCACGGGTACTTACGGCACGTCCGGTTCCGTTATTGTACCGTCCGGAACGCCGCTGAGCAATCAGAGCACGGCGTGTCCTGATCTGCCCAGCGCGTTTACGTTCACGATCAATGGTGTGCCCGTGACCGTCACGAACGCGGCATACGCGAAGGACGGCGTATCCCAGATATACAGCCCGGCAAACGGTACGACGCTGCCTTGGTACGCCACGGCGAACGGCACCGGGGTCGAACAGTACCCTGAGTATCCGCAGTACACGAACACAACCGCCTCGACAGACGCGTATTGCCCGACAGGCTCGCCCGCGTCATACACGACGACACAGACCGCCACCCAAACAGGCGGCGGCATACTCTCGCAAGTGGCAGCCGCCACACCGGCCATAACGGCGATGGAACAAACCTCGCTGGCGCTGCTGAACGCCGAACGCCAATCAAACGGACTCGCTCCGCTGGCGATGGACTCAACGTTGAACCTCCTGGCGCGCCTGAAGAGCCAGGACATGGCGGCCAACGATTACTTTGCGCATGAGTCGGAGACATATGGCAAGGCGGCCGACATGCTGGACGCGGCGGGGTACCAGTACGCCGGAGTTGGCGAAAATATCGCCCATCATGAGAATGTCCAGACAGCTAACGCCGCGTTCATGAGTTCGTCCGGACACCGCGCGAATATCCTCGGTTCCCAATGGACGAAGGCGGGCGTGGGCGTCGCTCTCGACGATAACGGTTATCCGCTGATCACCCAAATATTCGCTAGATAAACGCGCATAAAACTGTATAACGACAACTGCGGGGATAATTGGCAATATCCCCGCAGCTGCGCTGTATATACAGTGTCTTGATAACAGCCCGTTTATCCTCCCCATCGCCCCGCTGGGAGGAGATGTCGGCGCGGCGACAGGGAGGCTCTTCGGCGACAGAAGAGATTCTCTGGCGGCAGAGAAGATTCATGGGCTAGAGAAACGGATACCCGTTCGTCAACCCTCCGTCACGGGAGGCTCCGAAGCCTTCGCAAATTCATCTGCGGGTACGTCGATCGGCGCGTCTATCTTGGGTATTTCAAACGAATCACGTGACAGCTGCTGCAGGTACCCGGTGATTCTTGCCGTCGCGTTGGCGTTCGGATCAATCGGTGGCAGCTTCTCTGTTATCGGCGATCGGTCGTCGGTGTGTGATTCGTGCGCAAGCGATATGTATGGCCTGCGGTACGACGCGTCCTGCTGCACCATCCGCCGGACGGTGCCCGCAAGTACGCGATCCATCGGCGCGCGCAGGCTTCGTGCCGATGGTTCCCCATCGCGGCCTCTCACGAACGTTGGCACCCGAGCTGACGTCGACTGTGCGCCCGGATTCACGCCGGATGGTATCGGCCTAATCGATTCCTTGGGTATGTCGTTGGTCTGCCACTGGATGTTCACGCCGCGCATACGATCGGACGCGGCGGCGGATTGGTGCAGATGATTGCGCAGCACACCCGATAGCCGCTTTGTCAGATCCGGCGGTTGATCGCCGATGGCCGCGTACTGAGCCGGGGTATCAACGCGCGCCATCGCCGGTGTCATTCCTATCTGCTCAGCCCTGTCAGCTGTTGACGCATCGATTTCAGAACCGGTGATGCCTTCCGGATTCACCAACGCCGCGTCGGGCGAAATCG
>JAISBH010000165.1 GCA_031266295.1 Oscillospiraceae bacterium
GAGCGGCTTTCAGGCGGTTGAACACGGTTGCCCGCGAGATAGACAGCGTTGTGGCTATCTCATCTGCGCTCATTTTTTGATAGTGGTGAAGAAAGATCACTTCCTTTTCCTTCTTCGGCAGATCCAGCACCTCGTGCAGAATCTGTTGATCAGGCGGAGAAAGTTCAGCAAAACCTCCGTTATTCTCATCAAGCGGCGTCTTGCGGTCGACGTGCCTGAACCATGCCGTTCGGTGATAATCCTTACATGTATTGAGCGCGATCCGCATGAGCCATGACTTTTCCATACCCGTGTTTGGATAGCGGTTTCTGACATATGCGCGATACGCTTTAATAAACGTATCCTGTGCAGCATCTTCCGCGAGAGCATAGTCCTTAAGAAAAGCGAAGCACTGTCTCTGAACGTCAGTGCCGAAGATATCCATCAAGGAAGTTATCCATGCCTGATCACCATCGGTGAACGTGTTCATCGCGTCCCGTTCACCCCCTTTCACCTATAATAACGACTACGATTTAGAAAAAGTCTAATACCCATGATATATTTTTCAAATGGAATATGAGCGAGCTATTATGCGTTATGCAACAACGTCGTCCGTAGCACATCGTCAAAACATACCACCGCTTCTTTGCTACCGCAGACATTTCCGGCACTAACATAAATCGGTAAGAATCCCTTCGGGGTTTTTACCGATTTATGTCGACGAAGTTTGTTTGTCCTTTGAATTGCCCCGTACGAAGTGATTCAACACATTCACGCAAATTCTTTTATCACAACTATATAAATATTATATGGCCTGACCGGCGCGCCTGAGTCAATGAACGAGCGCCCGTCTCCTGCGCATCGACACAGGCTTGCCCAGCACCTCCGCGAACACGACCGATTGCACCAGCGACCGTTGATCCAACGGCAGCGTCAAGCCGGGTAAAGCGACGCGCCTGGGCTGCGACGACAGAACTCTGTCATGCTCTGGGTGTGTAAAACACTCGCCTTCAGGCGAATCGTATTCCATTGAGCCGCTGGCAAGCTGGGGCATAATCGCTGGCTCAGCCGCTTCGAATCGCGGAGTCGGAGTTGGCGTCTTGAGCGCCGTCGTCATATTGTCGGCCCGTCGCGCTGTTGTCCGCTGCGTCAGCTGGCCCGACCGTTCGACGCGATAAGCGTGCGGCACCCTCGACGCCGATGAACCTTGCGGCTGTCGACGGGATTGGTTTTTCTCGTTTGCGGTCATGGCTCTGCGGATAGTCCGGAGCGCCGCAGCAGCGATAGATATCCAAACTATCAATGTAATCAATCCGTTCAACGCGTCCACACGATCACCCCTTTCCCATACGCTTAGTATACAGTTCGGGAAACGTGTTGTCAACGCGTCAAATATATGGATCGAACGAAGGTCAAAAAAAGTCAAAAATAACCGGTTGCACATTCTTCATAATCTGCTATACTATGAATAGACAGGAATAGTCAGTCTGGTAAGGGGTGCTAATTGGTGTGAAGCCGTTAAGCGACGATATTGAGGCGTTCATCAAAGCGCTGTTGGGTGAGGATCAGGATCAGGTAGACGTACAGCGCAACGAGCTGGCCGGGTATTTCCGATGTGCGCCCAGCCAGATCACGTATGTGCTGTCTACCCGGTTTACGCCTGACCGAGGATATGTAATTGAGTCCAGGCGCGGTGGCGGCGGGTTTGTTCGGATCCTGAGGCTGAAGAAAACCAAGGCCGACCATCTGCTGTACCTGATCAACCAGCGCATCGGCTCGTCCGTGTCCACACAGGACGTGAACGCGATGATTGATCAGCTGTTTGAGCAGGGCATCGTTGGCGAGAGGGAGGCCGCGCTGATGCGCGCCGCAACCTCCACGCGGGCGATCAACCTGCCCATTGCTCTTAAAGATACGCTCCGAGCCAGCGTAATGCGGGAAATGCTGCTGCAGATCGCGCTGGAACAAAAGGAGGCTTGAATATAATGCTATGCGAAAGCTGCCATCAGCAGCCAGCCACAGTTCACCTAACCACGATAGTAGGCGGCGAAAAAACCGAACAGCACCTGTGCGCCGCTTGCTGCCAGAAACATAAACAGGCGCTGACAATGGCCGGTATGTCCACGCTGTTGCTCAACCTGCTGCAGGGTTCATCCACGCCGACCAGCGACCAGCCGGATATCCGCTGCGAAACCTGCGGCCAGACGTTCGACGAGTTTCAGAAATCAGGGACGCTGGGGTGTCCAAGGTGTTATGAGTCATTCCGGACGCACCTTACGCCGCTGCTCACACGCATACACGGCAGCGCGCGACACACAGGCCGCGCTCCCTCCCGCACGGAGGAGCAAAGCCACATTCGCCGCCGCATGGACGCGCTGAAGCGTGAGATGGATCGCGCCGTCGCCGACGAAGACTTCGAGCTGGCGGCCAAACTGCGCGATGAACTCCGCGCGATGACCCCGGCGCAGGACAGCGCTCAAGACGCGGGGCGTAACCCCGCTCCGTGCGTCGACGGCGCAGCCTGTTCAGAAGGAGATAACCATGCCTGAACTGCCTGGCTTCAACCCGGCGGCCAAACCGCCTATTAACCCATTCGAGGGTATGTCGCCCGAGAGCGACGTTGTGCTGACCAGCCGAGTCCGCCTCGCGCGCAATCACGCCGGAATGCCCTTCCCCGGACTCCTCGACCCGGAGAAGGCGCAGGACAGCATACGCCGCGCTGCGGAAGCGCTCTCTCCCCACGGCTTGACGCTGATGCGGATGGACTCACTATCAGTGCTGCAGCGGCAGACTCTGGTTGAGCGATGGCTGATCAGCCGCGATCTGCTGAAGTCGCCGGATCGTTCCGCCGTGCTCGTATCCGAGTTTGATTCGTGGGATATCAAGTCCGGCCATGGCGAATTGCCGTCCAAGATGCTCAGCGTCATGGTTAATGAGGAGGATCACTTGCGCGTTCAGGCATTCGTCAACGAATTCAACCTGGACGAGGCCGCAAGAATCGCGTTCGAGGCCGATCAATGGATCATTGAAAAAATCGACGTGGCGTATGATGAAGAGTTCGGATATCTAACCGCGTGTCCGACGAACACGGGCACCGGAATGCGCGCGTCGGTCATGCTGCATATGCCCGCGCTGACATGGGCGGGCGAAATGGGCAAGGTCACGCAGGCCGTATCCAAGTTGGGCTTGACCTTGCGCGGCCTGTACGGCGAAGGGACTGAGGCGCAAGGCGATTTATATCAGCTGTCCAACCAAGTGACGCTGGGCCGGACGGAGGGCGAGATACTCGACGACATGCGCTCCGCCGCCAGCCAAATGATGGACTGGGAGCGGAAGGTACGCGTCGCGTTGCACGCGGGCGACCGAATCGCGCTGGAAGACCGACTCATGCGCGCACTGGGTGTGATGGAGCGCGCAAGGAAGATCAGCGCGAAGGAATTTATGCAGCGATGGTCGTGCCTGCGGCTGGGCGCGTGCATGAAACTGATCCCGCTAAGGCTATCGGCCCTTGACAGACTGCTGACTGCGGCCCAGCCGGCCAGCCTGCAGCAAAGCGCGGGAGAAACGCTGTCGGATGAACAGCGGGACGTCCGCAGGGCTTCGATGATACAGTCCGCAATGAAGGAGTGAAATAGATGGCATTCTCCGGCAAATTCACCGAACGGGCGCAGCGCGCGCTGAGCGCCGCCCAGGAATCGGCGCAGAAGATGCGCCACAACTACGTCGGCACCGAGCATCTGTTGCTGGGACTGCTAAGCGAACAAGGCGGCCCGATGCAGAAACTGCTGGGCGGCATTCGATATGACCAGGCGATGCAGACGGCGGAAAAACTCGTCGGCACCGGCGAGGGCAGCCTCCCCGGCCAGATGAGCTACACGCCGCGCACAAAGAAGATATTAGAAGTCAGCGTTATGGAAGCGCGCACGCTGGGCCACAGCTTTGTCGGCACGGAACATCTGTGGATGGCGCTGCTGCGCGAGGGCGAGGGCGTCGCCGCGCGCATCCTCCAGTCGCTGGGCATGGATATAAACTCAGCGCGACTCGGCCTGGAGAAAACGCTGAGGGGCGAGTCTGTCGGCGGGGACTCCCAGTCGATATCGACACCCGCGCTGGATGCGTTCAGCCGCGACCTGACCCGCTCCGCAGAGCGTGACGAACTCGATCCCGTCATAGGCCGCTCGACCGAAATCGAGCGCATAGTACAGATTTTGATCCGCCGCACGAAGAACAACCCAGTGCTGATCGGTGAACCCGGCGTAGGCAAGAGCGCCATCGTCGAAGGCCTGGCGCAGCGCATCGTCAACGGCTCGATACCGCATCTGCTACGCGGCAAGCGGCTGGTGTCCCTGGACATCGCGTCGATGATCGCGGGCAGCAAGTATCGCGGCGAGTTCGAGGAACGGTTCAAGAACGCCATAGCCGACCTGAAGAAGGCCGGAAACATTATACTGTTCATCGACGAGATGCATACCCTCATTGGCGCGGGTAACGCGGAAGGCTCGCTGGACGCGTCCAACATGATTAAACCCGCGCTGGCGCGAGGTGAGATACAGTGCATCGGCGCGACCACGATCGACGAGTATCGCAAACACATTGAGAAAGACGCGGCGTTGGAGCGCCGATTCCAGCCCGTGACGGTAGGAGAGCCGACGAAGGACGAAGCGGTTCAGATAATATTCGGACTGCGCGACAAGTACGAGGCGCATCACAAGGTGCGCATAACGGATGAGGCGGTGCTCGCGGCGGTTACGCTGGCGGATCGCTATATATCGGATAGATTCCTGCCTGACAAGGCCATCGATCTGATGGACGAAGCGGCCTCGCGCGTGCGGATAAAGTCGTTTACACCGCCGCCCGATCTAAAGGAGCTCGAAGCGAAGATAGAGACGCTCGAGAAGGAGAAGCAGGAGGCCATATCCCACCAGGACTTCGAGAAGGCCGCCAGCCTGCGCGACGAGGAAAAACACGCACGCATGGAGATGGACGCGCGCCAGGATCAATGGGAGCACGGAGTCGAGACCGTGACCGAGCAGGTGGGCGAGGAGGAGATCGCGCAGATCGTAGCGGCGTGGACCGGCATCCCGGTAGCGCGGCTTACGGAGGACGAATCCGAGCGGCTGCTGCGTTTGGAGGATGAGCTGCATAAGCGGCTGATCAGCCAGGATGAGGCGGTGACGGCGGTATCCCGCGCGATACGCCGCGCCCGAGCGGGACTTAAGGATCCGAAGCGACCGATCGGCTCGTTCTTGTTCCTGGGACCCACGGGCGTGGGCAAGACTGAACTATGCCGCGCGCTGGGCGCCGCGCTGTTCGGCGACGAGTCCGCTCTGGTGCGGCTCGACATGTCGGAGTATATGGAGAAACACACGGTATCGCGGATGATCGGCAGCCCTCCGGGCTATATCGGCCACGACGAGGGCGGCCAGCTCACCGAGGCTGTGCGGCGCAAACCCTATTGCGTAATCCTGCTGGATGAGGTCGAGAAGGCGCATCCGGACGTATTCAACATCCTGTTGCAGATTCTCGAGGATGGGCGTCTGACGGACTCGAAGGGCCGCGTCGTGAGTTTCCAGAACACAGTGGTCGTCATGACATCCAATATTGGCGCACACGAGATCGCGCACGCAAAGCGGATGGGATTTGGCGACTCAGGTGGAGCGGCCGATTACGAGAGTATGAAGGCCAGCGTAACCGCCGAGGTGAAGCGGTTCTTCCGTCCGGAGTTCCTGAACCGGCTGGATGATATGATCGTATTCCACGCGCTGGATAAGGATCAGATATACCAGATAGCGGTGCTGATGCTACGGCAAGTTGCGGAGCGGCTGAAGGAACGCGGCGTAGCGCTGACGTTTACTGAAGACGCGATAAATATGCTATGCGAGCAAGGATATGATCCGGCATTCGGCGCGAGACCGTTGCGCCGAACGATACAGCGCATGGTAGAGGACGCGCTAAGCGAGGAACTGCTGGCAAATCGGATGCAGTTGGGTAGCAGCCTGGAAGTGTTCCGAGACGGCGAAGCGCTGGGATTCAACAAGATTAATGAGGCGGCCGCCTCTCCGACCGAACAGGCGACAGCAGAGTCGTAAATTCCTGATATAGCCACAATGCGTCATCACCCCATCCGCCACTATGATGGCGGATGGGGTGAATTGCTGTCCACAGGGACAGACGGGTTAGCCCCAGCTCAGATTAAGCATTCAAACATGCAAGAATTACATTAGGAGGGATAATTATCCTTTTTTTATGCGTCTATAATCCGTACCGCTAAGAATTTCCACGGCTTCGCGATGGACTTTCGCCGTTCGCTAAGGCGAGAGGAAGAGGCGGACTGGTTGTCCGCTGACCGAGCGCCAGCTCAATTTTGCACAGATCCTCATCTGACGGCAGTCAACGAGGCGACAATGCAAAATCGGTGCAGGAGTCGGCTCGAGCGGCGAAAAGACGCGCGAAGACGGGAAGTTTTTAGCGGCACGGATACATATTGCAAAGGGGGATAGCCAAGTGTATAAGGTCGCACGGCTGGTAGTCTGTCCGCTGGTTATCATGATATCAATATTGTTATCAACTATGAGCGTCCTGGCATTGGATATCATAGGTTACAATCCGCCGATAGGATTCACCGCGATCGAGGATTTCGACTATGAATCCCGCTCGCTTCAGTTGATGCTGCTAAGCGCCGACGGAGACCTCAGCCTAATGTTCGCCACGGCGTATTGCGCGGGATTTGAATGGCTGGATCTGGCGGGCATATCGGAAGGCAATCTGCCCGCGCTGTTGGCAGAGATGCGCTTTGACACGGACGCGCTGGGAGTCGCCGCCAAGATCGTCATCGAAACGGACGAAGTGACCGGCGAGGCATTCGCGTACATAATCATGTATGATGAGCATGGCCAGCAGGACCACATCATCACCATCGGCGCTAACGGCTGGATCGAGTACGCCGCGATCGTGCGCAACAACGGGCCGCTGACCGACGAGGATTACGAACTGCAGTACCGGTTCTATGATTCGATTGAGCTTGCCCGGTGAGCATCGTTAATTGAAAAAGAACGCCCAGCGTCAGAATAGTCAAACACCGAATATCTCGTGCGCCAGTTCCTGAAGGCTGGGACTGTATTCGCCGGAAGTATCAACGCGCCGCGTGGGCACGGGAAGATTAGGTCCCATATAAGGCCGCAGCGTTGCGGCGTCGCCGGGGTTGACGAAGCCAGCATCCGAGTCGCCATGGAAGTATTGGCGCTGCGGGTTATTATGCTTACGACGCGTGAACCGTTCGTAGGCGATCCGGTCGTCCACAGAACAAATCAGTATCGATAGCCGCGCCGCGCGCTGTAACTCTGACAATCCCGCAGCCCATATAGCGTGCTGAAACGCGGCTTCCGCAATCACCGAGACGCCGCTGCCTATAAGCGATTCCAGTGTGTCAAAGAATATGCCGTTCACTATCGCATTGGTATCGGCGGGAAGATCGGCGTGACTTCTTCCCATTGATCGAACATACCCCTCTTTCAGTTGATCACGGCTGATAACCGGCAGGTAAACTAAATCCGCCAGCAATCGGGCGAGCGTAGTCTTTCCGGAACCGGGACGACCTGTTACTACCAGTAGGAAGGGTTTCGGCATGAGCGGCCTCCGGCGAACTGTTAATTATCAATAACAATTACTAATTATTAACAATAATATGATTAGCGTCTGGCAAGAGTATCCCCCCACCCGTCCTAATCGCTCCCACGATTCTATCACGTTTAACCTCGTCCGGCAATATAATCATAGCCTTGCCGGCAACCTGACCCGCCTAGTGAGCGGTGAGAATCCATCGCGAGACCTTGGAAATTCTGGCTCTACCCAAAAGTCGTTGAAAATCTGCGTCATTTAACAGGAGGGCACAAAAGTATTACAATGAAAAATATCTATGCAACATCACACCTATAATTGTAAAAATGAGTACACAAAACTAAGCCACACGCAATCGTTGGCTAGTAACGAAAATATGTCAGTCTACCGCAAGGACGGGCGGTGACCAGCCGAGTTTTTTTAGCTTCTGCAAATACGCGGCTATCTTTCGCTCTCGGTTAAATTGGTTGTAGTAATAGCCTCATAGATCCTGGTATGGTTGCCCGCCAAGGAATTGTCTATAATTAAATTAAGTATCTAATTATAGACAATTCCTTGGCTAATTCCGCACCGCCGGAGTGCTTACCGCCCCTCCACATCTTCGCCCGATGGTTCGGTTTCTTTGGTCATTATCGGAGCTATAGTTACTGTGTATTTTGTCGCTTCGCCTTGATTAGGGTTATCCGATTCGCCGCGAGGCGTTATTACAAATTTTAGTTCTTCGGTGTGCTCGAAGCCTGATCCGTCAAATCGTTCCTCCGTACCGTACCATACATTGCCAGTAGAGCACCTGAGCTTATATAGCCCCTCCGCGACGTCAATAGTGTAAGGCGATTCTGCAAAGACAAACCTGCCGAACACAGTTAACCCTGTATCGCCGTCAATTAATTCAACATAGTATGGTTTCCCGGCAAAACTGGGTTCTACGGTAACGGTAAGCTGGCACAATCTGTCTTCTGCGGTGAGTTTGTCAATGATGGTGATCGGTTGCCGCGGCAGATTTACCGCGCGAAAGTTATTCTTAAGCTTAGCAAACAAGACTTTGCCGCTCTCCGTTTGTAGTTTGTACCAACCGAGCGGCGTTGTCTCAAGATAGATAAATTGTTCGCCAGGGTGGCCGGTATACTCTAGATTCGCGCTGCCTTCGCTTGTTTCTGATGTGCGTAGATTTATCTCATTTGTAACAACAAGAAAAAAAGTTGTTTCATCGGCATAAGCGGCGGACGAAAGCGCCGCAAGCAGGATCACAAGGCATAGGCATGAGATTTTCCTATAATGCACGCTAATCACTCCTTGTTCGATACTTACGCTAAAAATCCGGCAGGCCTACTGAAATGAACGCCTTGCCACCGGAGTCGTCAATATCAATCCAATCAACTTCCTCGGAATACACGCCGTCAAGCACGCTGGAAACGCGCACCCTAACATGAACGTAGCGCGGCTGCATCTGATATTCCAGCGGGGTTATCGTGATTCTTGGCAGCATAGAAGCATCCGTAAAACCCGCGCCGATCATAACACGCATGATGTCCGGAAGATATTCGACGAATTGCTCAAGAACGCTGGATGGCACGCCAATCTCCGAATCAATAACGCTGCCGAACAGGCTGAACGCGATGTTCGCAACGGCGCCGACAGACGGATCAAGACAATCCAGCATGGCTTTAACATCCATACGATTGACGGCGCTCTCGAACTGAGATAACAGCGCGGCGGCGCGTCTTGCGCGGTCATTGCCCGGCTGCGCGACTGCGTTTACGCCGGCGTTGGGGCTTTGGGTTTTGGGCGGCACGCCCGATCCAACCATGTCTGGCGGCGAGGCGCTGCATGATGACAGCAGTATAGTTCCTAGCGCCGCCAAAACTATGAGTAAAACTAGACGTCTTTTCATTACACCTCACCGCTCTCTGCCGTTATGGGCTGGTGAACCCCACCAGATCCGCCTTGATTGTTACGGGTTCCTGGCTTGTTACGATACCGAACACGGTTACATCATCGCCTGGCAAGAACATGCTTGATCCTTTAGGCCGATGATATTCAACGTACACTATGCCG
>JAISBH010000206.1 GCA_031266295.1 Oscillospiraceae bacterium
GGTTACAACGCGGCGTGTAATCCCGTTCCTCTTCCCTATCGCCGTCACATTCGAAGAATGGCTTAAGGGAAACCGACAACCCTCATCGCCCCCCCCTAGGGGGAGATGTCGCCGCAGCGACAGAGGGGGCGTCCCCCTACCCCTTCGCCTTCCTGACAAAATACGGCCCGAACGTCACGGCGAACACCGCCGCAGCGTCCACTATAATATCCTTCATTGTGTCCAATAACGCGGCCTGCCCTACAAGCGCCTCGCCCGACTCGAGCATAAATTTTTGCATATTGAGCTTTAGCAGCCAGTCGAACGTAAACTCATATATCTCCCAGATTGTGCCGCACGTCAGCCCGAAACAGAAGGCAAACAACGACACAAACACCGGACTTAGCTCCACATGAACACCCTTGTGATCATTCAATAACTGAATAACCACAAACCCTAGCGCGCCCAGCATCGCCCCGCTGAACGCGTGCAGTATCGAATCCCAGAACGGTATGCGGTAATAGAACGACCGCACCTCGCCCAAGTAGATCGCGCAGTACAGGAATATCATGAAGGCGATATGCATGGGTTGAGGTATGGATACCTTCAGCTTCCTCTCCAGCGCCGAGGGCAGAAACAAAATGCACACGCCCAGCGCGCACTGAATCAGCATCAGCGCGTAGTCGCTCTTCATCTTGTCATGCTCTATCCCATCGACGGCGCCGGATGGCGACAGAACAATTCTTACCACCGCGTACACAATCGACAGCATCAGCGTTATGAATACGAACCAGAAAGTGACACTGCTCCATTCGGTTTTCCGTCTCACTTTAGCCAACCCCCATATCAAGCGTTACGACTACCTCCGTCCCCTTGCCCTCCTCGCTGGTCACGGTGATGCCGCCGTCCGACATCTCCAGTATGCGCTTGACCAGCGGCAGGCCCAGACCGTTGCCCTTCACGCTGCGCGAGGGATCGGCTTGGTAGAACTTCTCGAATATATGCTGTATCGTCTCGCCGCTCATGCCGACTCCATCGTCCGCGACGCGCACCGTTGGTTCCGGTCTCGAGCGCAGCGTGACGGTCACGCTGCCACCGTCCGGCGTGAACTTGATCGCGTTGCCGATAAGGTTGATCCATACCTGGGTCAGCAGTTCCTCGCTGCCGCAGTACTCGCACTCGTCCAGGTCGGCGGTCATGCCGATGCGCTTCCTTCGCCACTCCGGCTCCATCATCAGTATGACACGGCGCAGCTGCTCGTCCAACAAGAATGAACGCCTGTCCGTCTCGATCTCCTGGTTCTCCAGCTTGGATAACAGCAGCACGTTGCTCGACAGCAGCGCGAGCCGTTCGGCCTCCCGGATGATTATGTCGATATACTCGTTTCGGCTCTCTGGACTAAGATTATCCTTGCGTAACAGTTTCGCGAAACCCTTTATCGACGCGACCGGCGTTTTAAACTCATGCGCCACGTTGCGGATGAAGTCGCTGCGCAGCGTTTCGATACCACCCAGTTCCTTGGCCATCTTGTTGAAACTGTCGGCCAGCAGTTCAGCTTCTCGGATGCCGTGCAGCTCGACGCGGGTGTCGAATCGTCCCGCCGCTATCTTGTTTGTCGCGTCTACCAGCTGGCGGAACGGCCTTGTCATAGCCTTCGTCGCTATGACGCTCATAACCGTGCCGATGCTCAAGCTGCTCAGCGCGACGGCGCACGCACCCAAAATCGGGAACGGGCGCGCCACCACACCCATCTGTATCAGCAGAAACAGTCCTATCGCGCTCAGAATCAGCGTTATCACATGCACGACAAATACCAGGCTGACCAGCGTCACGAACATCGTGTACATGCTCCCATTCGTCTTCCTCATTCAGCGCGCACCGCCTTGTACCCCAGTCCGCGCACGGTGACGATCTCGAACTCCGGCCAGCCGTAGAACCGTTCCCGCAGCCTGTTGATATGCACATTCACCGTGCGTTCGTCGCTTTCGGAATCGACCCCCCATATCTCGTCCATCAGTTGTATGCGTGTGAAGATTATATTGGGGTAACTGAGCAGCTTGTATAACAGGTGGAATTCCTTCTGGGGCAGGGTGATCCGCTCTTGACCGCGCGTCACGGTCAGCGAGTCGTATGCCAGCGTTACCGCGCCGACGGTGATCTTCCGCTCGCTGACGATCTGCGCGCGGCGAAGCAGGGCCTTTATCCGCAGCAGCATCTCTTCCTCGTCGACCGGCTTGACCATGTAATCATCCGTACCGACTATGAAACCCCGCTTGCGATCCCTGGGCGCTTCCTTGGCCGTCACCATCAGTATCGGGAGCGTGGAGTCGTCGTCGCGTATCTCCTCCGTCAGCTGGTACCCGTCCATGCCCGGCATCATGATATCCGTGATCATCAGGTCGATGTGGTTATTTGACAGAATATCCAACGCCTCGCGCGCGTTCTCGGCGCAATAGGGATGATACCCGGCGTCCCTGAGCACTATCTCCAGAAACCGCCGTGCGCTGACGTCGTCCTCCACAACCAGTATATTGAACATAGCGATCCCTCCGATACGCGTATCATACCGCGCGAAGATAAACTGAAGATAAACTGTCAAGGCTTAAAAGTTAATCTTTGGTTTACGTTGGCATTGTATCATATCCGTGGCAAAAGGAAAAGGAATGAAGAGAAATGAATATACTCTAAGGAGGAATGCGCGATGCTCAAGCTTACCCGGATCGTAAAGAACTACAGCGCCGGCGACGCGGTGATACCAGCCCTGCGGGACGTTGACATAGAATTCCGCAGGAGTGAATTCGTGGCGGTGTTCGGCCCGTCAGGTTGCGGAAAGACGACGCTGCTCAACATCATCGGCGGTTTGGATCGCTATACCAGCGGCGACATGGTCATCGACGGCGTATCCACCAAGGAGTACAAGGACGGCGACTGGGACATATATCGCAACAAGGCGATAGGGTTCGTGTTCCAGTCCTACAACCTGATCCCGCACCAGTCCGTGCTGTCGAACGTGGAACTGGCGCTGACGCTGTCGGGCGTGTCCCCTGCCGACCGAAAGAAGCGCGCCGCCGAAGCGCTGACCAAGGTCGGTCTGGGCGACCAGATGCGCAAGAAGCCCAACCAGCTCTCCGGTGGGCAGATGCAGCGTGTCGCGATAGCCCGCGCGCTGGTCAACGATCCGGAGATATTGCTGGCCGACGAACCAACCGGCGCGCTGGATACCGAAACCAGCGTGCAGGTAATGGATATATTAAAAGAGGTATCCAAGGATCGCCTGGTGATCATGGTCACGCATAACCCCGACCTGGCGGACAAGTACGCGAACCGCATCGTTCGCCTGCTCGACGGCAGGGTGACAAGCGACACCAATCCATATAACGGACACACCGCGCGGCCCATCCCCCGGCAGGATGGCCTTCAAGGCAAGTTCAAAGGCAAGCTAAAGGAAAAGCGCAACCGCAAGAAGCCGCTGACGATGCTGACCGCGCTGTCGCTGAGCCTCAACAATCTTATGACGAAGAAGGCGCGCACGTTGCTGACCGGATTCGCCGGAAGCATAGGCATTATCGGCATCGCGCTGATATTGTCTATGTCCAACGGTATGCAGGCGTATATCGCCGGGATTGAGCGCGACACCATGTCCAGTTACCCCATCATCATCAACAGCGCCAGTATGGAACTGGGCACGCTGCTAACCACGATGGCCGGCCTGCGTGAGAGCGTGGGCAACCACGATATGGATAAGGTATACTCCAAGGACGTAATGGGCAGTATGCTGTCCGGCATGAGCAGCCAGATAAGCGCGAACGATCTCGCGTCGTTCAAGACGTTCCTGGACGGGAACGAGGATGTTGCGCTTCAGGCGCACGATATCCAGTACCAGTATGACACGCCGCTGATCGTCTACAAGGCGGACACATCGTCCGGCCCGGTCAAGCTGGAGCCTAGCCAGATAATGGAACAGATGACGCCGTCCGGCGTGTCGGGCATGGCGTCCATTAACAGCGCCGCCATGAGCGAGTCGAGCGCGTGGAAGCGGCTGATCGACAACGACGGCGTGCTGGAATCGCAATTCACCGTGCTCGCCGGGCGTATGCCGGGCGAGTGGGACGAGGTCGCCGTACTCGTGGACGAACACAACGAGATCAGCGACTACCAGCTGTTCTCGCTGGGGCTGAGGGATCCCTCGGAGATATCCAGCCTGATGATGGACGCCGCGTCTGGAAAGGCTGTGGACGTCGAGCAATCCGTATACACATATGACGAGTTGATGGATCTGCGGTTCAAGCTGGTCGCGCCGACGGACGTGTTCGAGCGGAACGGCGGGGTATGGACGGATCGCAGTTCGGACGACGGGTATATGAAAGCGGTCGTCGACGCGGCGCCGGAGCTGAAGGTGGTCGGCGTGCTGCGCGCGTCGTCGGATACCGGCATGGGTTCATCAAACGGGGCGATAGGCTATACCCCGGCGCTGATGTATCATCTGATGGACGCCGTCAGGGAAAGCGAGATAGCGAAGGCGCAGCTGGATAATCAGGACGTCGACGTGTTCACGGGCAAGGTGTTCCGCACAGAGGCGGCGGCCAGTGTTGTTATGCCCGATCTCTCACAGCTGACCGACGAGCAGAGGGCGCAGCTAGCCGCGCTCACCGCTGAACAGCGCGACGCGATGATGGAGCGGTTAGCCGAATCCACCGCCGCCCAAACATCGTCCGCGACATACGACGGAAACCTGTCGAAACTGGGCATATCCGACGCGGCGCGTCCGTCGTCGATCAGCATATACCCGAAGGACTTTGAGGCGAAGGAGAAGATAGCGGATACCATACTCCAGTACAACAAGGATATGTCGGCGTCCGGGCAGGATGATAAAGTGATTCAGTATACTGATTTTACCGGGCTGCTTATGGGTTCGGTGGATTCCGTCATCAGCGGCATCTCGACGATCTTGATCGCGTTCGTGGCGGTATCGCTGGTCGTGTCATCCATCATGATCGGGATCATCACATACATCTCGGTGCTGGAACGGACGAAGGAGATTGGCGTGCTGCGCTCGATCGGCGCGTCGAAGAGCGATATATCGCGGGTATTCAACGCGGAAACCGTCATCGTCGGATTCCTCGCGGGCACGCTGGGCATCGCCGCGACGCTGCTGCTATGCATCCCGGCCAACGCGATCATCAAGTCGCTTACCGGCATAGCCAACGCCGCGCAGCTGCCGACCACCGGCGCCGCCGCGCTGATCGTCATCAGCATGGTTCTGACGTTCATTTCGGGATTGATTCCTTCAAGAGTAGCGGCTAAGAAGGATCCGGTCGTAGCGCTTCGGACGGAGTGACGGCGGCCGGGGAACCCCCTCTGTCGCTGCGGCGACATCTCCCCCTAGGGGGGCGATGAGGGTTGTCGATTACGACGCGGTTCGCAAGTAACGTGGGACGGGTTGCGCTACGGAACAGACTATCCAGGGACAA
>JAISBH010000217.1 GCA_031266295.1 Oscillospiraceae bacterium
CCCCCCTAGGGGGAGATGTCGCCGCAGCGACAGAGGGGGTTCGTCCCAACCCCCGCGGAGAGGTCAGGCAGGAGATTCAAACATCCGACGCTTTTTTCAAATATTAGGCGCTCACCCCAGCTTGTCATAGCATCCCGGACCGATTGACAACCCAAAAATCATATGCTAGAATAAAGCATATAGGATATTTCCTGCAAACAGGCGGTATATTTATGACAAACTCGTTAAAAACTCCTGCCATTGAAAACGAGCGTCGTTCATTATCACTAGCGGCTCGAATCCGTCGCTCTTTAATTCAGATCGCGACCGGCTGGCAGCTGTATGCCATGGCGCTGCCTACCATGGCTTTGTTATTCGTGTTCAGCTATTGGCCGATGTTCGGCACTATATTGGCGTTTAAAAAATACAAGGTCAAGGACGGCATATTCGGCAGCGCATGGATGAACCCCCTCTTGCGCAACTTCCAGGCGCTCGGATCGGCTGACGCGCACCAAGCCATCCGTAATACCTTGTTTCTGAACTTCATGTTCATCATCGTCGGCACTGTGTTCGCTCTCACGCTCGCGTTGATGTTCAACGAGGTGCGCCATAAAACCTACAAGAAAATCACACAGTCCCTTAGCTTCCTGCCGTACTTCATATCCACGGTGGTTATCGGTATCTTCGCGTCTGGTATGCTCAACTATGAAAATGGCTCGATCAACGGCATACTGTCAGCACTGGGGCGCGAAAAGATCGGCTTCTTCATGGAGGCGCAATACTGGCCGCTGATACTGCTGATCGTGACAATCTGGAAGGGCGCTGGATACAGCTCCGTGGTGTATCTGGCCACTATCGCGGGCGTCGACGCTGAACTGTACGAAGCGGCCAAGATCGATGGCGCGTCACGCTGGGGCGAGATGTGGCACATCTCCCTGCCAATGCTGCGTCCGACCGTCATCGTGCTCACACTGCTGGCCATAGGCCGCATCATGAACGCCGACTTCGGCCTGTTCTATAATGTAACTCAGGATATGCCAACGCTGTATTCGACGACGGACGTAATCGATACCCACGTGTACCGTCTGCTGCGTAAGCGCGGCGATATCGGTATATCGACGGCGGTAGGTTTGTTCCAGTCAACCATCTCGTTTGTGTTAGTGTTGATCAGCAATTACGCCGCGCGGAGGATCGATGATTCCGCCGCGCTGTTCTGATCGGGAGGGGTGAGCATTATGACAGTGTCGCCGCGTATCTCCGCTGCCCCTGCTTCAACTGGAGCCAAACGCCGGTTCAGTGTCGGAACGTTTTTCATCTATCTATTCATCGGCGCGTTTGCGCTGATGTGCTTGTATCCGTTCGCGCTGGTTATCGCCGGCTCGTTTACGACGAAGGCGTATTCCACATTGCACGGATTCACGCTATGGCCTGGCGTCGATGGGTTGACGCTCGCCGCATATAAGTCGCTGTTCGTCAATATGACGTTCATCGTTAACGGTTATAAGGTTACTCTGTTCACAACCATATTCGGCACGCTGCTTTCGCTGTTCACCAACTCGATGATGGGTTTCGTGCTCTCGCGCAAGCAGTTGAAAGGCCGCCGCGTTATCAACTTCTATGTGTTGTTTACGATGTTGTTTTCGGGTGGAATGGTGCCTTGGTATATTATCTGTATCCGCTATCTCGGCTGGATGGTCGATACAATATGGGCCTTGATCATACCTATGCTGGCTGGACCGTGGAATATATTCCTGTTCCGCAACTACTTCAATTCCGTGCCGGACGCGCTGTATGAATCGGCGCGCATTGATGGAGCGGGCGATTTCCGTATCTATGCCAGTATATACATTCGCGTTTCCACGCCGGTGCTGGCGACAGTCACACTGTTTACAGCGCTGGGCTTCTGGAACGATTGGTGGCTGGGCTTGATGCTGATCAAGGATCACACCGAATTGTATCCGCTGCAGATGCTGCTGCGCAACATCATATCCAACCTGCAGTTCCTGCAGACGATGGAATCCAGCGCGCAGGTGCAGATGATGATGGCGTCGATACCCAGCGATAGCGTCCGCATGGCGTTGGTCATCGTCACGACCGGACCGATTCTGCTGCTGTATCCGTTCGTTCAGCGGTATTTCGTAAAGGGTATCATGGTAGGCGCGGTGAAAGGCTAGATATTCGCTAGTGGCTCAGGGGGCGCTCCCCTAGATATATACCTATAACATTCAAGGAGGATCCAATGAGAAGAGTATTAGCCATACTGCTCGTGCTTGGCCTGTGTCTGCCGATCGTATCGTCGATGGCCGCTGCGGAGGAACTCAAGCCGGTAACGCTCTCCTACATCTTCTTCGCGGACAAGAAGTCCGCCGTTGATCAGGTGTGGGGCGAGATCGCGAACAAGTATCGTGACAAACTGAACGCCGATTTCAACGTCCGCTTCATCCCTGGCGACGACTACAAGACCACGCTGCTGATGATGGCCGCCGCTGGTGAAAGCTGGGACATGAATTTCGAAGGCAACTGGCTGGGCTACTATCAGATGATCGCGATGGACGCGTATCTGGATCTGACCGACTTGCTGCCCGTGTACGCGCCGGATCTGTTCGCCGCGTATGAAGAATCCGGTGCGCTGGAAGCCGCTACATACAATGGCCAGATCGTCGCGCTGCCATGGACAATGGTTATGAATAACCGCACCAATTTCCAGTGGCGGGGCGATCTCGTCAAAGAAGCTGGAATTGAACTGAACGCCGACGACATCACGGACTTCGATGATGTATACGAAGCGCTGCTCAAGATCAACGAGGCGTATCCGGATCGTTATACGATCGAGGTATCCTCGCTGGACGCTATGAAGGTTAAGTACTCGCTGATCGATCTGGGCAACAACCTGGTTATCGATCTGAACGATCCGGAGTACACGGTGCAGGCTATCGAGACGACCGAAGCGTACCGCGAGTACGCTCTATACGGCAAGAAGCTGCAAGACGCTGGACTGATCTGGAAGGACGTCCTCAACGATAAGACCGACCACAATGCGCTGATCGATCAAGGCAAGCTGATCACTAAGTGGGGCACCAGTGAGTTCGCCCGCCAGAACCGCGCTTGGGTGGAGGAAGGCGCGTATTGGGATTACGCATTCCTGTATCCGGATGGGAAGTCGCCAAACCGCACGCCGCTGGCCAACGCCGCCGCTGTCTCGGCCACGTCGGATAACCCCGAGCGCGTGCTGATGTTCATGAACCTGCTGCAGACGGATCGGGAACTGTATGATCTGATGCATTACGGTATCCTGGGCGTAACGTATGAGTTGAATGGCGAAGAGGCCGTTTATCCCGAGGGTATGTCCATCGCCAACAGCAACTATATGGACTGGCAAGGCCGCTGGGCGTTCTGGAAGCCGCAATTCATGCGTCCGGACGCGAACTATCATGAGAATTTCTGGAAGGAAGAGGAAGAGAACGCCTACTCCAACCCGAATAACGTGGTTTCACCGTTCGACGCATTCAGCCTGAACGCCGAGGATATCTCCATTGAGGTCGCGCAGCGCGATCAGGTGCACACCGACGCGGACAAGCTGATCTCCGTTGGCCTCGCCGGCGACGCTGACGCCGCCGTAGATAAGCTGATCGCCGATCAGGCTGCCAACGCCGCCGTCATCATCGCGGAAGCGCAAAAGCAAATCGACGCCTACATGGCTGCACGCTAAAGGTAATAGGTAGATCATAGGGCGGCGGAATCGCGGTGGCGCGGTTCCGCTTTCCTTTGATGAGATGCAAGGGTTATCCCACGTTAGATCACGTACACCATCTCTGACCATATGCGGCGTGATTCGCGGATGACGATGCCCGCCTCCATTGCCGCGCGTTCAAACCTGGCCGACGTGCCGTCGATCCGCCTGGCGCGGCCTGTTCCTGACAATCCTGATAACGGAAACGACACTATCTTGACGGGGGCTTGTATCTCGCGCAGCAGTTGAATCCCGCGCCCATCGCGCTGCATGTCCAGCACGGGCAGCAGCTTCAGCAATAACGCGGCGTCCGAAGCGGCGGACGGCGTCTCCACGGCCAGATCGCACGCCTGCGCCGCTTCGGGCAACCCTATACGACGAAACAGCGCGTTTGCGTAACTAACGGAACGCGTATCCACGTCGTACGCGTCGTAACGTATCATGTCGCTTCGCCGCCATAACG
>JAISBH010000037.1 GCA_031266295.1 Oscillospiraceae bacterium
ATGCTCAATCATGAAGTCGAAGAACTCCGCCGTCTCAGGCGACAGTTCACGGTACATCCGCTGGCCGATGGGCAGCAGGACGTCCTCGCCGCCGACCGGATCGGCGTTGCCGTCGGGGAACATGTAGTTTTCGTCATAATACTTCAGTTTGTCTACGCCGATGCGGGCGGCTTGAGCCTGGCGATACCTCAGCGCGGCGGGCACGATTACCTCGCGCACCTGCTCACGGAATAACTCGACGTCCTTGGCCGTGTAATCTACGCGCCCCTTCTGGGCGTAAGCCATCTCGATATAGTTGTTGAAACCGAGCTTTTCAGCCATGCGCAGACGCACGGCGATCAGCCTGTCATACACGCCGTCCAACTGCTCTGACACGCCTTCGTACAGTTTAGCCCATTCTTCGAACGCCGCCTTGCGGGTCGCGCGGTCGGGATCCTCCATAAGCTTGAGCAATCCATAGAAGTTGCGCTCCTCGCCCTTGAACGTGGTCTTGCATGACGCGGCGATCTTCTTGTATTCCTCTTCAAGATCGCTCTCCTCGATTCGATCCTGTATGATTGACTCGTCCTGCAGACATTTCTCCAGCTCTGATTTTACGAATAGTTCGACGCCGAGATCCTCCTCAAACTGAGTGCGGAATGGAGTGGCGAGCAGCGCCTCAAGTGCGGCCTTGCTAAGCGGGATCATCTCGGCTTCCAGCCTATGCAGGAACGCCATCTCGCCCGCGTAGAACTCGTTCGCGGTGTCGATGGTCTGGCGAATGCTGGCGATGGTATACATTGTGACGAAACTGAGGCGCAGTTTCTGATGTTCGTTAAACGCCTCGCGTGCCTGGGCGTAATCCTTCGCGGAGGTTAGATGGTCTATCGACGAGCGGAGCGCCGCCTTCAGCGCGTCCGAGTCCGGGCGTGTATACGGCAGGTCGTTGAATTTCCACATGGACTATTCCTCCAAATTTGGGTGATTGACTGCAGTATACATCGATAGCTGGGGTATGGCAAGCAATGCGGGGTGCGTTTTTCTCAAGGCCTTGCGCATAGACGCGTATTGTGCGACAATGATCTTAACGGGCGTAAACAATACAAAAGGGGGATCTGCCATGGAAGCCATTCAAGCCATACTGACCCGCTACTCATGCCGCAAGTTCACCGACCAGCTCCCATCCGAGCTTGACTTGCAGACTATAGCCTTGGCCGCCGCAGCCAGCCCCAGCGGAATGAACCGCCAGCTGTGGCGCGTCATCGTCGTAACCAACCCTCAGCTGATAGCCGACATGGAGGCCGAGGGTATGAAGAATCTAGCCGCGTTCCCGGATAGGAGCGCGTACGACAGGATCATGTTGCGCGGCGGCAAACTGTACTACAACGCGCCGTGCATGATAGTAGTGCCGATCGAGGAGGGCAATCCTCCAGGCGCTGAATACTTCGACTGTGGCATCGTCTCCGAGAATATCGCGATCGCGGCGGCCGGACAGGGCGTCAACAGCCTGATATGCGGGCTGGCCGCGTTCTCGTTTAACGGCGAGAAAGGCGCGGAGTTCAAGCGGCGCCTCGGGTTCCCGGAGGGATACGAGATAGGTATAGCCGTGCTGCTGGGTTACGCGGCGGAGTCAGGCGGCAAGCCGCACGAGCCGGATTTGACAAAGATCAGTTACATAAAATAGTGAAGCAGGGGGCTAGGAAATGCGCCGTGTTCAGTAATCCTAACCCCTAACTTTTATTATCAAACCTTTATCCTTTAACCGATATCCTCATGCTCGTTAATAATCGTTTGCTGGCTGTTAATGACAGTCTCGGTATTGATCTGGTCGTGCGAATCCACCGCGATGTGCGTATTGGTTATCTGGTTGGCCTGCACGATCGGGATGATGTTCCCGCCACCGATCTGATGCGAAAGAATATTCGCCACCAGGTCGAGGAACTGCGGGCCGATCCAGCCGCTGATGCCTGCGATGGCGAATGCCCAGTCTTGGCCCAAGTTCAGCGCGTGCGTAACAAAGTATATCAACACACCCGCAAACGCCGACACCATGCAACCGCCGACCAGTTTTATCGTGCCGCTAGTTCCAGACCGCGCGCCGATATGGATGAGATGCGCGTCTTCGTTCTGGAACAGATGCCTGGCGCAAGCGCCGAATATTGCAAGCAGCGCATACCATAAAATCGTCAGCATGTTGCTATACCTGCTTCCTTGGTTCGGCGTTTGGCTGATCCTCGGTTCCGCGCCCGTCTTTTTGGCAGTTCGTGAGCATTCCTAGGAACGCGATCATAGCGATATTCAGCGCCGTGGTCAGAACTACCATTATGACAACGGTGCGTCCTATCGAGTCGATTACATCCACATTCAAGCTCTTCATGGATACGCCGATGATCATCAGGTAGCGGTCAGGCTGGCCGGGTATCATGGGCGTCCAACGGAAGTATAGGTGCAGACTGCGCTTGTCGCGCGACTGCCCCGCTTCCTGTCCCTCGTAGATCACGCTGACCGGGTAGTGCTCATTGTCCGCAATCAGCGCGCGGAACTGTGCGTCGCCGAACGGGTCAAACAACATTTCCGTCGTATCATAATCGCGATTGCTGATAGGACTGTAACCCCACGGGTTCGAGCCTGGCAAATCGGGGGTGTGTTGGTACACCACAGCGTACGTCATCGGCTGTTTATCCAGCAGTTCGATCGAGTTGACGATGTGGGTGCGGTACTTTTCCTCATCCATAACCCACTCCGCGCCTTGACCCAGGGCTACCAGACATTGATCGGCCACCAGTTTTAAATCCTGTCGTATCTCATGCCGTTTCTGCTCAAGTACGGCGGTTGTGCTTGAATCGAATATACTAATAAACACTGCCACTAGTATACACATCGCTACGATGGGCAGCAAAAACAGGTACCTGAATACTCGGTGATCGGCCATCCATGCCATCAAATCAAATTTATCTTTATTTTTAGCTTTAATCCACTTGGCTCTATTGCTGCGTGATAGGGCTGACAATAATGAACGGGGCATAATAAGCTCCTTCGCGGCATAATTATACACAACATTATATGCGTATTAACGGTTAGGCGTTACATAGTAGAAATATCTGGATTCTTTGCCCAAGGATGAGTATAATATACAAAACAGGGCAGATACCGAGGTGACTGGCATGGACACTGGCCCGACCGTGGATGTACTTAACACGCTGCTGCGGATTGCGGTGGCGGTATTCGCCAGCGGGATAATCGGATTTGAGCGCGAATATCACAACCGACCAGCAGGATTGCGCACCCATATATTGGTAGGACTCGGTGCGGCCATGGTCGCGCTGATGGAGTCGTATAACCTACTGTACGTGATGCAGCTGGGCGACAGCGCGGCGGGCATATCCGTCGGACGGATGACCGCGCAGGTAATCAGCGGCATCGGTTTTCTGGGCGCGGGCACGATACTGGTACATCGGCACAGCATCACAGGCCTGACGACGGCGGCTTCGCTATGGAATGCAGCGTGTCTGGGCATCGCGGCAGGGTATGGCTACATAACGGTATGTCTGGTCGGCGCTGGTTCGACTCTGCTGGTGTTGACGTTGATTCGGAAGATGCTTCCGCTGAAGGAACAGCGCCGGATAGAGGTGATATGCGCGAACGCTGACGGATGCGACATATCCGAAAACGGATGCGAGGCGAGGGTCTCGATGTTCAATAAGCTGGTTGAATCGCACCAACTGCGTGTGAACAGCAAAAACTTCGCCGCCGTACGGCGGGATGGTATAACGATGCGCACATATACCTACTCGCTGGATTTTCCAACGGGATATAACTTCGTTGCACTGTTCGAGCAGGTATTGGCACTACAGGACGTAATCAGTGTGAAGATGATTGACGACTAAGAGGGGACGCAATTGCTACGTAACAGGCTATAAGGCTCAGCCGCATACCAGGGCCTGTTCGAAAAATAGGATGGTTACAATAAAGGGGCGGCAAACGCCATAATATTTACACAATTGTGCTGCTAGGATTTTGCACGAATATGCTGAATCTCCTCGAACGGAGGTGATTCAGGTAGTATTTGCTGCACTCCTACACTAGAAAATCAGCGGGATGAGCGCGGGAGGGGTGACCTCGCGCGCTCGTTCTGGTATAATGGAAACTGAAAAAACAAATAGGGGACGATACATGAAACTGTTGCCTTCCTTCTATCAAGTGGGTGGACCAGCCCTGACTCATCCCAACGACGCAACTGCGTTCCTGCTGCCTGTCGGCGAAAAGCTTGCGCTGATTGACTGTTGCACGCCTGAGGGGTATGACGCGCTGCTTCAAAACATCCGCGCACTGGGCTTCGACCCAGCAGATGTGCTAGAAATCTACGCGACGCACGGGCATTACGACCACATCGGCGCGGCGGCATTGTTTGAACGTGATTTTGGGACGACACTTCACCTGCATGGAGAGGATCGTGCCGCGGTGGACGCGTGCGATCCCATAATGACAACCGCGAGGTTGCTCTACGGACAGGATTTCCCGCCGGTGCGTAATATCCTGCCGCTAACGGACGGCGAGCGGATGGAGACGGACGCGGGCGTCCTGGAAGTAATCCACACGCCGGGACACACGCCAGGCAGCTGTTGTTTCGCGCTGGAGCATGTTTGCGGCATACGCGTACTCATCGCGGGGGATACCCTTCACGGTGGATTTAGCCATAAAATCGGAAGCGACGAAGCGCGCTGGCGCGAGAGTTTGGATCGGTTATGCTCGCTGGATTTCGACTGCTACGTGATGGGGCATTGTAATCCCATCCTATTCTGCGACGCGAACCGGCGTATCGACAGTCTGCGCCGTTCGTTCGCAAATTACTATACGCCTTGGTTCAAGACGTTTTACGAGTCGTATCCCTATTAGCGTTAATGAATGTTAATGAAAGTGCTGCGGCAAAACAATTAAACGAACCCTTTGGAGGACGACTTGTATGCGAAATGACAAACCATCTTCGCCAAGCGAGCACTTGGATTCGCTGACGAAGCGTTACCCGACGCTGTTTCCCGTACGCAGAAATATCGAAGCGGCGTTCAACTTGCTGCACGCCAGCTACCGTGCGGGCGGAAAACTCCTGCTGTGCGGCAATGGCGGCAGCGCTTGCGACGCGGAACACATAACGGGCGAATTGATGAAGAGTTTCCTGCTGAAACGCCCGCTTACCAAGGACGATCAATCCATGCTTTCAGCCTTCGGCGAAGACGGCGCCGATCTGGCTGCCACGCTCCAGGGAGCGCTGCCAGCGATTCCGCTGACCGGCATGACGGGGCTATCAAGCGCGTTCGCCAATGACGCCGACCCCGCGCTCACGTTTGCGCAGCAGGCGTGGGCGTTGACTAAACCCAACGATGTAATACTGTGTATCAGCACATCTGGCGACGCACGCAACTGCCGCCTCGCCGCGATAGCCGCCAAGGTGCGTGGCGCGGCGGTTATCGGCCTAACCGGCGCGGGCGGCGGCAAGCTTACGCCGCTATGCGACGCGCTTATCGCCGTGCCGGAAACATCGACCGCATATGTGCAGGAGCTGCACCTGCCGGTTTATCACGCGCTGTGCGCGATGCTTGAGGCAACGTTCTTTTCGCAATCAGAGGTGGAGGCTTGAACGGCATGTCTCGATTGGTAATAGGATTAGACATTGGCGGCACAAAATGCGCGGTGTCCGCCGCGCGGCTGGATGAAAGCGGATTAAAGCCTGAAATTCTCGAGAGAGAGGCGTTTGCCACACCCGCGTCGCAGTCGGAAGCCCTCAACCGCATGATTGACATAGCCGCTTCGTTCGCGGGCGGGGAGGCGATCGCGGGCGTCGGCGTGAGCGCGGGCAATCCGATGGACGCGGCGCGCGGCATTCTGCTCAACCCGCCGAACCTGCCAGGCTGGACGGGGACGTCATGGACGGATACCATACGCGAAAGGCTTGGCGCGCCAGGGGTGATGGAGAACGACGCGAACGCGTGCGCCATGGCCGAGTGGCGTTGGGGCGCCGGCGCGCGGGTGGATAGCATGGTGTTTCTGACATTTGGGACGGGTTTCGGAGCGGGGTTGATCCTGAATGGCCGGCTGTATAGGGGCGTATGCGGCAATGCCGGCGAAGTGGGGCACTGGCGCATGACTGGCAGCGGTCCCGCTGGATATGGAAAGCTTGGCGCGCTGGAAGGGTACTGTTCCGGCGGCGGCCTGCGGCAGCTGGCGGAGATGGTCGGCAACCGGCGCAAGCAGCTGGGGGATGAACCGGCGTGGTTTGCGGCGGGCGGCACAGATGCGAAGACGCTGGCTATGGCCGCGCGTGCGGGCGATAAAGCCGCAGGCGAGGTGTTTGACCTTAGTTCGCAGCAGCTGGCGCGCGGCTTGTCGCTGATGATCGACTTTCTGAATCCGGAACGCATCGTGATCGGATCGGTCTACGCTCGCTGTGAAGACTTGTTCGCGCCGAGGATCCAGGAGCTGTTGGAACAGGAAACGCTCGCGGATTCGCTGGCGGCGTGCCGCGTTGTGCCCGCCGCGCTGGGTGACTCCATCGGCGACTACGCCGCGCTCTCGATCGCTACATTCCGCAAGTAAGCGGTATCGTTGGCTCGGGCCGCTTCTTGGCGGGGCAAACCAAGATATCCTTGACTTGGCGCTGAAGCAGCGGCAGAATCTCTTCCGGAGGGTTTGCTTCTGTGATAAGGACGTCGATCATGAATC